>CALAKE010000381.1 GCA_937922775.1 uncultured bacterium
GAGTGGAGGCAGCAATGAAGATCATGGTTTTAGGTGCTGGTTTGGTGGGTGGACCGATGGCCCTCGATTTGGCCGAGGACCCGGGATTCGAAGTGACGGTTGCGGACGTCAGCGAAGATGCGCTGGCGAGGCTACGAGACAGAAACCCGGGAATCGCGACGGTTCGACAGGATCTGTCGGTGCCGGCGGAGGCTGGCGCCTTGGTAGCTGGGTTCGACCTTGTGATCAGCGCCGTTCCTGGCTGTATGGGCTACGCGACGGCGAAGGCAGTGATTGGGGCTGGCAAGGACCTGGTCGACATTGCGTTCTTCTCGGAGGATCCGTTTGATCTCAACGAATTGGCAGAGGAGAAGGGCGTCACGGCCGTCTTCGATTGCGGCGTTGCCCCCGGAATGAGCAACCTCCTCGTCGGGTACGCGGATCAGCAGCTCGATGAGACCGACTCAGTGCTGATCTACGTGGGTGGGTTGCCCGAGGAACGGGTGTGGCCCTTCGAGTATCGCGCCGTCTTTTCCCCTGCCGATGTCATCGAGGAATACACTCGGCCCGCGCGGTACGTGGAGAATGGAGCGCTCGTTGTGCGCCCGGCCCTCACCGACCCCGAGATCATCAATTTTCCGCATGTCGGCAGCCTCGAGGCGTTCAACACCGACGGATTGCGCACGATAGCCACGACGATCGACGCTCCGAACAAGAAGGAGAAGACGCTCCGCTACATCGGTCACATTGAGCACATGGCCGTGCTCCGGGAGGCCGGCTTCTTCGACAAGGAAGAGATCGAGATCAACGGCGCCCGCCTGCGCCCGCTCGACCTTACTTCACACTTGCTGTTCAAAAGCTGGAAGCTCGAGGAGGGTGAGGTCGATATTACGGTGATGCGGATCATCATCGAGGGGAAGAAGAGCAGCCGAAGCATTCGCTACACCTACGAGCTGTTCGACCGCCAAGACGAAGTCAGCGGCATCCACTCGATGGCACGAACCACGGGCTACACAGCCACCGTCATCGCAAGGTTACTCGCAGAGGGGATGTTCACCCAGAAGGGTGCGATCGTCCCGGAGTTCATCGGTCGAGACGAAGCCTGCGTCGACTTCATTCTGGCCGGACTCGCCGATCGCGGCGTCACCTACGACGAGAAGATCGAGGACATAGAGGAATATGGAGCGGCCCCTGAATCGGGCGGCTCTGGGCACAACCTGGTGCGACTCGTTGCGAGCGGGGGAAGGTAAGCCACGAGGGGACGAGGCTCGGCATGTGCCGGGCCGCCGGGCCTCAGTCCTCAGGAGCGCTCTCCGGCAGATGTAACTCCCACCATTCTTGGGCGGCTACCGCCGTCCAAGAATCAGCGATATGGCACTCGTCGAGATCAGTGGCCAGCTCCAAGGCGCTTTTCGGGCGCTTCAGCGGGTCTTTTTCCAGGCACCGAAGAACAAGCCGCTCCAAATCCTCCGGTATCTCCACCTCCGTGCGCTCGGAAGGCGGAATCGGGGCGTCTTGGACATGCTGCACAATGAGATCCACCGCTGAGTCTCCTTGGAAGACGGTCTGCCCCGTGAGCAGCCAGTAGGCAACGCATCCGAGCGAGTAGATGTCGGCGCGCTCGTCGACTTGGTCCCTTCCGAGGGCAAGCTCCGGAGCCATATATGCCGGCGTGCCCGGAGTGATGCCATCCGAGGTCAACCGCGTCAGATCCGCCTCCGGTTGGGCACGATGTTTAACCAAGCCGAAGTCGAGGACCTTGACGTAGTCCAGGTGGCGCCCCATGCGGCAGATGAAAATGTTGCTGGGCTTGATATCGCGATGGACGAGGTCATTGCGGTGGGCATCGTCCAGCGAATCACAAACATTCTGCAATACAGAGACGGCTCGGGATGGTGGTACGGGCCCGAATCGTTGCACCAGCGACTCGAGGTCGAGACCGTCCAGTAACTCCATGGCGTAGTAGAGGTTGCCGTCGTCCGTGGAACCGAAGTCGTAGAGGTCGACGGTATGAGGCGAGCGCAGAGCCGCGATCGCCTGCGCTTCGCGGTGGAATCGCTTGATCACGAGATCGGCCGCACTCGGATCGGTGGCACTTGCTCCTAGAATCCTGGGGCGAATGAGCTTGATCGCCGCAGGCCGGGCCAGCAGCCTGTGAGTCGCCAGCCAGACCTCGCCCATGCCACCTCGCCCGATCAGCTCCAACAGGCGGTAGCTGCCCATCTCTCGTGCCTTGGTGACATCGGTGCCGAGCTTGTAGACGATGCGCGAGCATACGAACGTGAGACCGGCGCAGAGGTAGTTAGGCAGGAAAGCCTGGACTGGCCCGGGTGTGAACTGGCGCATCTCAGGAACCAGTGCCGAGGCGGTTTCGATGCCCGTAGAAGCCCAGATCAGGTATGAGAGTGGGCCCATCGAGGCTGCGGCGAACGCCGCGATCAGAATCTTCCCGGGCGAGTTGGGAACCAGCATGGGGAACACCACGATCCAGACGCACACCCAGGAAACTCCCATCATCGGGAAGCCGCTGAAATACAAACCCGCGTAGTGGGCGAAGTCGATTCCCAGAGCGCTGACCACCCAATACACGAGCCCGATATCGAGCAGCATCTGGGGTTCGACACGGCCGCTGCGTGCCACCAGGAAGACTCCTAGCGACAAGAGGATCGACGATGTCGCCACGATGTCGCCGAGCTCGAAGAATGGAATCTCGTCTGCCAGCTCGCCGAGTGCGAGCCTGCTAACTCCAAACGCGATGGCGTAGGCGAAGGCGTAGATGAGGGCCGCGACGCCGAGTCGCCTGGAGGAGGCCTCGAGCAGATCAGGAGGCAAACCGGTTGGCCTGGACGTAGCCCCCACATCGGCCGAGGGTGTGCTCGGCCCCGCCTGGACCCACAGCCTGTCGTGCACGCTCATCGCGCTTCGCGCCCTACTAGGAAAGTCGAAGACGCGTGTATGCAATCACAGGCGCACATCTTTCTCTAGGGAATCTCTCGAACCATCGGCAGAAAAGCGTGTGCCCAGGCGAGCAATTCGCCTCACGATTTTTCAGCGACCACGGAGAAACGGCCCGTCGCTCCCTAGCGCCGCAGTGCGTTCGCGCCCCTGATCGTCGCCCTCGCCATCGTAGGACTCACGGCTGGGATCTCACTTGCCCAGCACAGCGTGCTCGACGATCCCAGCCGGCCGGATGCCGACAAAGCTCGTGACGCGGGCTCGAAGCCTCTGGAGGTCTACAAGTGGCTCGGCATCGCCGAGGGCATGACCGTGGGCGACATCATTCCCTCCTCGGGCTACAACTCGCATATTCTCGCCCGCGTGGTGGGCGAAGAGGGCCACGTCGTGTCGGTATTCACCAGCGACGATGGGAAAGCGGGCCTCGACGCGCGCTTCAGCGAGGCCGGAATCAGCAACGTCAAGGTTCTGCTCAACCTCGACGAGGTCCCCGACGGCAGTATTGATGCCTTCATCTGCGTTCGGAACGTCCACGACATGCTCATGCCGGAGGTCGCCGAGCGCTATGGGATCCAGCCGGATCCGATTCTGGGTGCCATCATGCGCACTCTCAAGCCCGGGGGCATCTTCGGTGTCGTAGACGCTCGCACCACGAAGGACGGAGCCGATACGGACACACACCGGATCAACGAGAAGATGATGATCGCGGAGCTCGAAGCCAGAGGTTTCGAGCTCGTCGACTCATCCGAGCTGCTGGCCAAGCCGGACGACGATTTCTCGCAGCCGAGTTGGGAGGGCGATGGCCGGTACACGCTTGACCGCATGCTCCTGAAGTTCCGCAAGCCTTCCCACTAGAGCGACAATGCCCTACCGCACCCTGCAGAGCTCCTTGTGGATCCATTAAAATCGGACTCAAAGATCTTTATTTACAAAAGGGGGTGCAACATGCGCCAAATGTTCCTGGCCAAGATGGCCATTTGCGCGCTCGTGGGTGTCGTCTGCGTGGTGGGAGTAGTTCAATTCACTCAACCGGCCGAGGCGACCGATGAACCGACTTCCACCGCACAAGCAACCTTGCCCTTGCGCTGGCGTGTGAGTCACGCGGCGGAGACGGCCGAGATAGCGGGGCTTACCGACTTCAGCATGACCATGGTCGTGGTGATGAACACCACCGGCAAGAGCGTGTCTGCGGAGTTGGAGTGGTTCAGTGCGCCGGGCATGGGGGGCTTCACCCCGTTGGCGGTGCCCAAGGCACCTGAGGTTCCATAGCGCCCGCACACCCTTCTTGTGCGAATTTGCGGGAAAGTCATGGGCACGGGGCCATGATTCGAATGAGACCGAGCAAGGTACTCCAGGCCGTGGATGTCCGCCTTTGGGAAGAGATGTCCCGCAATCGGACTGCAACCAGCTAGAGGTACCTGTTAAGGGGACGTAGATACCCCTATTCACGCTCCATCGTTGCCCTCACGGGGGTGGTTTGTGGCACGACACTTGCAACCTCTTCTAGAGGGATGCCATCTACTTCGGTCGTACCTGCCGCGCGAATCACCCCGAGCCAAGGAATCCGGGCTCTGCTCGCATTTCGCTCCCCGCGAAGGTTGGATGAAAGATGAGGGAACTTCTCCAAGATCTCCTCCATGACGCTCGCCACGGGATGCGTGGCTTCGCACACAACCCGGGCTTCACCGCCGTGGCCGTGATCACCCTCGCCCTCGGAATCGGCGCCACCACTTCTGTCTTCACCGTTGCCGACGCAGTCATCCTGCGGCCCTTGCCGTACGAGGATCCGGACCAACTCGTCCGGCTCTACTCCACCTCCCCAGGGAGAGATGAGTACGACAGCGTCGTAGCCGCGGCCGATTACCTCGACTGGAAGGCACAGGCGCAGTCGTTCTCGCGTTTGTCCGCCTATCGGCGGATCGACTACAACGTCCTAGGTTCGGAGTTCCCCCTCCAGGTTAACGGCGTCTCAGCCACGCCCGAGTTGTTCGCCGTTCTCGGCGCTGAAGCGGCGCTGGGTCGCGTCTTCACCCCCGAGCTCGATTCGCCCCAGTCTGATCGAGCGGTGATTCTCAGCGACGATCTCTGGCGCAGCCAATACGCGGCCGACCGCGAGATCCTCGGCCTTCAGATCAAGCTGAACAACGAAATCTTCACCGTGGTCGGAGTCATGCCCCCCGGGTTCTACTTTCCCGAGGGCACCAGGCTCTACACCTCGGCGAGATACCGCGTGCCGGAGATCCCTGTTGATGTCGGGGCAGACCCCTCCGAAGATCGCGGCTCGCAGTATTTATCGGTGGTCGGCCGCCTGCGCGAAGGGACAACTCGTGAGCAAGCGCAGGCGGAAATGACTCTGATCGCAGAACAGATCGCGGTGGAGTTCGAAAGGACGAACGAGAATCAGGGAATCAATGTCGTCGCGCTGCACGAAGATGTAGTGGGTGAGACCCGTGCTGCGATCTACATGCTTCTCGGGGCCGTGTGCTTCGTCCTGCTCATTGCCTGCGCCAACGTGGCCAACCTGCTGCTCGTGCAAGCTTCCTGGCGGGTCAAGGAGGTTGCCCTGCGCATGGCTCTCGGGGCCGGCATGCGCCGGATCCTCCGCCAGCTCATGACAGAAAGCATGTTGCTTGCCCTGTGTGGCGGCCTGGCAGGCTTGTTGATTGCGCTCTGGGGTGTCGACGCGCTCCTCTCTCTGGCCCCCGACGGCATTCCCCGAGCCGCAGAGGTGGGTGTCGACCTACGCATCCTCGGCCTCACCGTCGCGACCGTGCTTGGCTGCGGTCTGTTGTTCGGTCTCGCTCCCGCATCGCAGCTTTCGGATCGCAGTTTGCAGCGTGCGCTGAGCGTGGGGGCAAACCCGCGTTCGGGTGCCTCGCGAAGCCCTCTTCGTACGTTGATTACAGTGGGAGAGGTGGCTGTGTCCCTGCTCCTGCTGGTCGGCGCCATGCTGATGATGCGAACATTCTTGACTTTGGTTGACGTTGATCCGGGGTTTGATGCAAGCAATACCCTGACAGCCCACGTCAAGTTACCCGAGTCCAAGTACCAAGAGGATGCGCAGACGCTGGCCTTCTACGACCGCGTTCTCACGGGCCTCGACGAGATTCCCGGCGTCGATTCCGCCGGAGCCGTCCTCACCCTGCCGCTGCGCTGGAACATCCGCGGCACCTTCGGGTTCGCGATCGAGGACCGACTTGTTCCGGAATCGGAGGACGAGAATGCCCCCCGCACGCTTGCGGGCTACCAGATCGCCAGTGCCGATTACTTCCGTACTCTACGCATTCCGCTGTTGCGCGGACGTTTCTTCGAGGCGCGCGATGACTATGAGGCGCCCGGCGTGGCCTTGATCAACCAGGCTCTCGCGGATCAGACGTGGCCCGACGAGGATCCTATCGGCAAGCGCATCACCTGGAACGACCCGCGATCCGAGGAAGAGGAAGTCGATTGGTGGACCATCGTAGGGATTGTCGGAAACACCAACGTCGACGGTTTGGATGCAGCGCCTGAGCCCGAAACCTACCTCCCTTACTCGCAGCTTCCGTTCCCCTACGCCACCTTCGTGCTGCGTGCTCGAAGCGACCCGCTCGAGCTTCAGAGCCAGCTTCGTGAAGTCGTTCTTTCAGCCGATCCCGAGCTGCCCGTCTTCGATGTCAGGAGCCTCGATGGAATCGTTTCTCAATCGCTCGGGAACCAACGATTCAACATGACGCTGCTCGGAGCCTTCGCGTCGACAGCCGTCCTGATGGCCGCCGTTGGCCTCTATGGTGTACTGAGCTTCTCGGTGGCAAAGCGGGCACGGGAGATCGGAATCCGCAGAGCCCTGGGGGCGCGGCGGGGAACGGTCATCCGGGAAGTTGTCTGGGGCGGTTTCCGCCTCGTGTTGCCGGGACTGGGTATCGGCGTGCTCGCCGCCCTCATGCTGACCCGGTTCATTGCCAGTCAGGTATACGGCGTCAGCCCCACAGATCCGTGGAGCTACCTGCTCGGGGCGCTTCTGCTGGCCGCGGTCGCCATGATCGCCTGCTATGTCCCAGCCCTACGCGCCGCGAGGGTTGACGCGACCGTAGCGCTCAGGAGTGAATGAGGCGACGGATCTCCTTCTCCGGTCCCCCCGGACTGCAGAGTAAACACCTGAGGAGAGGAAGAGGTCGTGCCACTTCGCTTGCTCGAGTTGACGATTCCCGATGGGGAAGCTGCGCGCCTCCCCGATCTGCTCGGCGACTTGCCCGTTGTCCATCTCTGGGCTGTCGATGAGGGGGAAGCCAACGATTTCGTCCGCATCCTCGTTGAGGCCCAGCATGTCGAAGCCATATCGGATGTCTTGGCCAACCACTACGGATCGCGAGATGATTTTCGACTCATATCGCTCGCCGTGGAGGCGACCGTGCCTGCCTTGTCGCCACCGGAAAGTGAGGATCCAGAGGGCGAGGAGAAGACCAAGGGCAAGGCCGAACCTCGAAGGGTCAGCCGCGAGGAGCTCTACGAGGACCTGGCCGAGGCGGCCAAGCTGACAAATCTCTTTCTCGTGATGGTGGCTCTATCGACAGTCGTGGCCGCCGTCGGGCTCATTCGCGGGGACATTGCAATTGTCATCGGGGCCATGGTGATTGCACCTCTCTTGGGCCCCAACATCGCGCTCTCGTTGGCATGCACGCTGGGCGATCCGGGACTCGCCGGACGTTCGCTGAAGGCAATTGGTGCCGGTGTGGCGGTAGCTGCGGCACTGTCCATGTTGGTCGGGGCAGTGTTGGTGGTCGATCCAGGCACCCCGGCGATCGCGGCCAGGACCCAGGCGAGCCTTGCGGACGTTATCCTCGCGCTGGCCGCGGGAGCTGCCGGGACCTTGGCGTTCACGAGCGGTGTTCCCGCCGTGGTCGTAGGCGTGATGGTGGCTGTGGCCCTCCTCCCTCCACTCGTGACTGCAGGACTGCTCGCCGGATCAGGCCACTGGACGCTCGCCGCCGGCGCATTCATGCTCGTAGTCACCAATGTGACTTGCATCAACCTCGCGGCCACGGCGACATTCCTCATTCAGAAAGTCAGGCCCAGAACTTGGTGGGAGGTGGAGCGGGCGAAAAAGGCGACGCGGCTTGCTGTGGCGACATGGATAATCATGCTCGCGGTGCTATTGATTCTGATGTTTCTGAGTCAGATGAGAGCGGCCTGACCGCGGGCCAACCTCACCCACGGCCTGCGGAACAATGGGCTGTGACGATCTGGCGAATGGCCGAGTGGTTGAACAGAGTTTGAGGAGAGCGACGTGAGCGCAACGAAGCAGAGGGGACTCGCCTTCTGGTTGATGCAAGGCCCCGGCTGGCTGCTTCTGATCTACCTGATCGTTGCCCAGGGCATCACGGCGTTTGACTACGAGCTGGGCGTTGCCATGGGCACCCAAGAGCCGGCGGAGATGATCACCGAGATCGGCACGGCGTTCTATTACGGTTTTGCCTTCGCTGACCTCGTGCTCTACATCCCGCTCCTCCTCGCCGGGCTGATCGGCCATTGGTTCGACACCCGGTGGGGGCGAATCGCCCTCGCTGCGGCCCTCGGGGTCACCGTCTACTGGCCGATCACGTGCCTCGCGGCGGTCGTCGCGGTTCGGGGCGCGCCCGGGTGGCTCGTCCCGAGCGAGACGCCGTTCTGGGTGGTGCTACCCGCGATCGCGGTTTGGGGCGCGTGGGGCCTGTGGCACCTCTTCACAGAATCTCGTCTGCCCGCATAAGAGGAGGATGGTCGTGGAGAATGATTACGCATCGATCGCCTATGTGAATTTTCTTTTTGGAATCTACTGCGCTACCTGGGCGAAGAGCTCTGATCGTAGTGCGTGGGGCTGGTTCTTCCTGGGCTTCTTCTTTGCTCCGATCACGGGGATCTTTCTGGCTTCCAAGCACGCCGAGGATGTCGGCGCCGCGGGCGCTGACGGCACGGAGTCAGCCTGACGCAGGATGGCGAGTCGGCCACGTAGTCTCGCTATGACCCTCTCAGGAAGTCGTGCCAGCGCCCCTCCGCCTCCTCGAGCGACATGCCGTAGACGGACTCGAAGGCGGCCAGGATCGTCTCCGTGGAATCGTAGTCTCCGATTGACCTGAACAGGTCCTTCCAGGTTTCGAGTCCATGTTCGGCGATCAGCCAGCGGGTGAAGGAGCCTGCCTGCGGGTAGGTCTGGCTCCACTGATGGCTGTCGAACCCGTCGTTCTGAACAATGTCGCGCAACGGGTAGATGGTCCCCGCCAGAAGCCATCCACGACAGAGCGTGTGCGCCGGTGCGCCGAAGAACTCCACCTCCTCTCCCGTATAGGGGTCGACATCCATTGCTACCGCAATGCCTTCGGTGAAGAAATTCGAGGGCCAGCCGATTGCGCGCGAATAGCAGTGGGCGGCCTCGTGCCCCTGCTGTCGCTCCACCGAGTGGATGGCATATCGTTCGACGTCCGCCCATGAGCCGTAAGGCTGACCTGTGAGCTCCCGCATGTGGCTCATGTCGAGGTACTTGAAATAGCGCAGCCGCTGGGGCATCACGATTCCGAGGTAGGGAACCGCCCACTCGTGATATGCCTGCATGTAATCGGTGTTTACGCCGTCGCCCTCGGCGAAGATGAAGGTGATGTCGGCCGTTTCGACCTGCTGGTCGAGGGGGCGGCCTCCCCTGACGGGTGCGGTGGGAGGGGGGTCGTCACCGCAGGCGGCGGTGGTGATGGCTGCGACCACGAGGAGCGCGCTCGCCAGAGCCGCCGCGAGAGAGCGAAGGAGTCGCCCGGGCATACGAAAGAGCGTCTGGGGCGCACGATCGAACCTACTCGCCTGATCGGCCTCCCTCACCATGGCATCGCCCTATAAGAAACGCCGAGCTGCAGGCCGCCGCGCTCGTCGAGCGCGCCCTCGGCGTTGCGGAACACAATTGGAAGATCGTCGCCTGCCCGGTGCGGCCAGGTGCGGTAGACACCGAAGTGAAGGTGGGCGATAGATGTTCCCGACGTGCCGCTCAGCGCGATGAGTTGACCGGCACCGACGGCGTCGCCCGGCCATACCACCGCACTGTCCTGCACCAGGTGGGCGTACATGGCGGTGCTACCGTCCGCATGCTCGATGAAAATGTGGTTGTTGTGAGAGCCCACAGTGTCATCGTCGGCATAGCTGTCGACCACAATCCGGACGATGCCGCCGCGGGCCGCCAGGACCTCGACGCCAATCGGCAGGAGAAAGTCGTATGCGAGCTGGTTGTCTCGAGCGTGACTGAGCGGGCCACAATAGGTTTGCAGCAGCGAATACGACTCGCCGACGTTGTAGGGGAGGATGTACAGCGACTCGGTCGGGTCGCCGAAAACCGCACGTGCCAAGCACGTTTCGGTTGGTGACTGACGGGCCGCCTGCTCGGGAGCCGCCGGATTCTCGCCGCAGCCCGGAGACCCAACCAGCGACATCGCTGTCAGCGCCATCATCGCCGCGACGCAAACGGTCACTGGTCGGAGCTGCGTTCTGACTACCATGGCAACGCCGTGTAGGTTGCGCCCTGAACCAGACCACCTCGCTCGTCGAGCGGGCCGTCCGCGTTGCGGAAGCTAATAGGAACGTCGTCGCCCTCGCGGTTCGGCCATGTTCGGTAGACGGCGAAGTGCAACACTTCCACAGGCGCTCCTGAGGTTCCGCTCAGCGCGATGAGTTGACCCTGTGCGACTCCGTCGCCTTCACGAACTGTCGCGCTGTCTCGCACCAGGTGCGCGTACATAGCCGTAGTTCCGTCGGCATGCTCGATGAATATGTGGTTGTTGTGGGAGCCGATTCGGTCATCGTCGGCATAGGTATCGACGACGACGCGTACTGTCCCCGCGCGCGAAGCAATAACCGGGTCGCCGAACGGGATGGTGAAGTCCCAAGCGAGTTGGTTGCCGTTGCCGTGGTTTTGCGGACCGCAATAGGTTTGCAGCAGCGGATACGACGCTCCAACCGGAAAGGGAAGGATGTACTGCGAGTTCGCGGGGTCGCCGAACACGGCCCGTGTGAGGCACTGCTGCAGGGGAGACTGACCAACCTCTTGATCGGGTGCTGTGGGGTTATCGCCGCAGCCGGCCGGCGCGATTGAGCCCAGCGCCATGGTAGCGAGTATCAGGACCCGGGCTGCGCCCTTGACCACAACTGCTCCTTCGGGGAGCGAAGAAGCCAACTCAGGGAGCGCTGCGACAACCCACAGCCAACTCTCAACAACATCTTCCCATTCGGGCCTGGGCTGCACCACTGTGTCGGCCCAGGTTGCCCGCCCCGCTCGAACAATGGCCACTGCAAGACCGGTAGTCTGGTATGAGAAAATACTCTAGTCCACAGGGGCCGCGATGCTCGGGATCGGCTCGATGATGCTCCGCCTGAGGCCGATGGCGTGCTGGGTCCGCCGGACCTTCGTGCTTTCGCTCGCTTTGTCGTGTGCTACGGCTTGCGCCTCGCCAGGGCCGCCGAATCCTGCGGGAGCCGACCTGCGAGCCAACCTGAGGGAGCCGACCGAGCAAGTTGGCCAACACGAGCCGACCGACCAGGCTGACCGGCACGATTCGCCCGAGGCGCCTGGCCCCACCTACTACATCGGCGGCGGTGCCGGCGTCGTGGCCGCCCACGATAGCGGCGCCCGTTTCGACGAGGTCTACGGGAGCGCATCTCCATCCTTCGTCTTCGACTTCGAGACCCGTTTCCACGGCGAATGGTTCCTGAACGCGACCGGCGAGTACACTTCAACCTCCGGACGAGAGATCCTGGTCACCGGCGAGGAGTCGGACACGAAGCTCAGCCTCTTCCCGGCCCATTTCAGCGTCGGGAAGCTCTTCGACCTCCGACCCTCGTGGCAGCTCGCGGCCGGCGGTGGCGCGACCATCTCGACCTACCGAGAGGTCAACGACCTCGTCGCCAACGACGGCACCCGGGTCGGCGGTCACGGCCTCGTGAGCATTCGCTGGCAGCGCGATCGCTGGTCGTTGAACGGGACCGCCCGCTATACCTACGTGCCTGACGGGCTGGAAGAAAGGCAGGGTGGGCCGGACGTCGAGGGGCGCAATGACCTCGGCTACTTCTCCCTGGCGTTCACCGCCCAGTACGAGATTTGGCCGCATCGAAGCGGCGCCGACCGGGCTCGGTCCACGGCGGCCGGAGGGTCGGCCGATCGTGGCCGCTTTCAAGCTCAGATCTTCGGCGCCGGGGTGATTCCGACCGGCGATTCCTCGCGAGCGGTGACCCGCG
>CALAKE010000382.1 GCA_937922775.1 uncultured bacterium
ACCTTCTTCCCGGGGTTCAACACCCAGATCGATCCCGAATTGAGATCGCCCATCACCGACGAGATCAGCGTCGGGTACGAGCGGGAGATCATCGCCGACTTCTTGATGGGTGCCACTTTCATCTATCGAAGTGACAGCAACTTCGTCGAGGACGTCAACATCGGCGTTCCCTACGGACCCATTGCCGCATATCTCGGAGTGGACGACTCATATACGCCGGTGAGCGCCACGGACCCAGGGCCCGACGGGGTCATCGGCACGACCGACGATGGTCCTGCGATGACGATCTTCGACCAGGATCCCGCCACGCTCGGCCAGTCCGTTTATTGGCTGACGAATCCGTTGGACACGATGGGCTTCGACTGGCTGTTCAACCGCTACATGGGCTTGTCAATCGTCGCCCAGAAGCGCTGGAGCAACAACTGGCAGCTACTGGCCTCGTGGGACATCGGTCGCGCCCGCGGCACGTTCGACCAGGGAGGCGCCGGTGGGGCCGGCAGCATCCTCGACGACCCCAACACCGATATCAACCGCGAGGGCCTCACCGTTTGGGATCGCACTCACCTCGTGCGGGTGACCGGAAACTACCTGCTCGGCCCCCCCTTCGACGTGAACATCGGCGCGTTCTTGCGTCTGCAGTCGGGCGAGCCACTCGTGCGGCGCGCTATCTTCCCAGCTTGGGATCTCGGTGTCGGAGGCCCAGAGCTCGAGCTCACGCAGGGATACACGCGTATTCGTGTGGAAGAGCGGGGACACCACTTCAACAAGCAAAGCATCGAGCGGCTCGGGCCCGTTGCGGTCGTAGATCTGCGTGCTGAAAAGCAGTTCCTGTTGAGCAGATACGGCATGATGAGCTTCTATTTCGACGTGTTCAACCTCTTCAACAGCAATACCGAGACGGCCATAGAGGTCGATTCGAGTGACACCTACAACAACATCTTCTGGATGGTGTCACCACGCGTGTTTCGTCTCGGCTTTGGCTGGGAGTTCTAGAATGCGCATTGCCGCACTGCCAGTCGTCGTCGCGCTCCTGATCGTGCCCAGTGGGGCGGGCGCGGTCCCGGTCCAGCAACAGGAGCGCCAAGCCGAGACCCTGGGGCAACGTCCGGTGTTTGGCGCCGACGTGTCCATGGTTATGGTGAATGTGTCCGTTCTCGATGGCGAGGGCCTGCCCGTCGCCGGCCTTGCCGCCGACGACTTCATCCTGCTCGAGGACGGGGCGCCGCAGACGGTGAGCGTCGTATTGAATCCCGACGAGGTGCCGGTGGACCTCGTCATACTCATGGACATCAGTGGTAGCGTGCTTGCCGACCAGATCGCCATGAAGCGCGACGCGGTGACCTTGCTGGACGCGCTCAAGCCTGACGACTGCGTGTGCTTTATCACGTTCGGAAACACGATCAGCACAGGTACGTGGGGTCGCCCCGACGACGAGGAGTTGCGGTCGACGATCCTGGGGACCCAGGTCAAAGGCTGGACGCCTCTCTACGATGCGCTGATCGCGGGAATCGATCATATCGAGCAGGCAAGTGACGAGTGCGGGCATATGGCGGTCTCGGGCGAAAGCGATAGGGCGGCTGCCTCGAGTGACGCCGGGACATCGCCGCAGGAACGCAGAAAGGCCCTCATCGTCATCACCGACGGTGGCGACACCTCGAGCCAGGCCCAGTTTGCCACTGCGGTGAACGCCGCCTCACTGACCTCTGTGCCCATTTTTCCCGTAGCCGTGGGCATCGCCCTCACCGAGGGCCAGGGGGACAACATGGGTGCTGGTGAGCAGTGGCGTGTGCAGGCGAACGCCCGCGGTGCTGACGCCCGGGACAAGTCACGCGAGGCGGTGGCGGGAGACCCCGTCGCAGAAAGGCAGCACGAGTTCGATCATACTGCCCGGGTCGCGCGGCAGAGTGCACAGCAGCGTTGGTCCGCTCGCCTGACCAGTTGGGGCCGCGGCCTCGACGATTCGCTGCGTGAGTTCGCCATGATCAGTGGCGGCAAGTACATCAACGGCGGCGAGAGCGCCGCCAGTCTGCGCATCGCCTACAACGAATTGCTCACCTGGTTGCGCTCGTCCTACGTTCTCGGTTACTACCCGCCGCCGCAGGAGCGAGTGCGAACCTACCGTGGACATGCCGTGTGGCACGACCTCGAGGTCAGCACGCGGGTCGTAGGCTTCCGGGTCTACGCGCGGCCGGGATACTACCGCAGCGATATTGATCGCACGGCATCGACGGCGGCCGTGCAGGCGGGGGTAGAGATGCTCGAAGCCAATGAGGCTGCAGATTCGCTATTCGCCTTCGAGCGCGCCCTGCAGGAGGATCCGTACAACTGGCAGGCCTACTTCTACCGTGGGCGGGCCTACGGTGTGCTGGGGCGGATCGAGGACGCACAAGCCGACTTCCTCGCCGCAGCCCGTGTGGGGGCCGGTATCGGTCCGGTGCATCAATTCGCATCCATCGCCTCTGGCGACCTGGAGCAATTCGAAATCGCGTGGGAGCATGCCATCCGAGCTCACCAGGCCGGGATCGACATGCGAGAGCATTTCGAGATGCTCAGGCGGGTCTCGCCCGCGCCCGCTGAGCTCGAAACCCGGCTGGAGGCCCCGCGTCTCTACGTCGGCCCGGCCCTCGTCCCTGATCCCGAAGCGCAGGCCGTGCTTGATGCAATCCTGCGAGGCATTCGGCTGTCCATCTCCGAGGCGGCCGCGTTCGGGCTCGTCACGCAGCCTCAGTTGGCCGACTACTATCTCCGCCTCCAAGTCAACAGTGTCGAGACGGAGGGGAGGCCCAGAGCCGGGGGCGCCCTCGAGCTGCTCCAGCCGTCAGGGGACCGACTCTACGACGACGGCTTCACGCTTCAGGACGTCTTCGACGATGTGACTACCGGGCGCGTGCTCTCGGGCAAGCTGAGGGAGCTCGCGACCTGGCTGGATCGACGCTAGCTCCAGGTCCTTGCGCCGGTCCGCTTCCCTGCCGTGACCCGACTGCCCTTGTCGGTAGTGCCCCGGTGGGTTATGAGGGATTCGGAATCATGAAGCCGTGAAGATTCTCCCTCGCGGCAGTCCTCACCTCGGAGATCTCACCATGCGCCGACTTGCCGGACGTCTTCTTGTCATAGCTGTCGTTGCCTGCTCCTTCGCCTGCGGTTCCCAGGAGCCGGGCGACAGTGAGGGAACCGAGCCAGCTCAGAAGACCCACGCCGACGGAGCGGGAGGAGCAGCGGGAACATCGGCTCCACAGCCCAACATCATCGTGATTGTCGTCGACGACCTACGCTGGGATGAGTTGGGGATGGCGGGTCATCCCTTTCTCGAGACACCGCAGGTCGATCGGCTGGCAACCGAGGGGGTTTGGTTCTCGAACGCATTCCACGCCGTGCCTCTCTGCTCGCCGAACCGCGCCAGCATCCTCACCGGGCAATACCCGTCGCGCCACGGCATCATCGACAACGTGGCACGTGCCCGCGCGAGTCACCGATTGGAGACCTTCCCACAGGATCTGCAGGGCGCAGGCTATGAGACCGCATATTTCGGCAAGTGGCACATGGGCAACGATCCGACGCCGAGACCGGGCTTCGACCAGTGGGTCGCCATCCCCGGGCAAGGCCGCACAATCGATCCTGACCTCTACGAGGACGGACAGATTCACACCGTTGAGGGCTATATCACCGATGTCCTCACTGATCGTGCCATTGCCTTCATCGAACAGGAGCGGGAGCGGCCCTTCTTCCTGTATATCGGACACAAGGCGATCCACCCGGACGCGGTTCAGCTCGACGATGGCTCTGTCGACCTGTCGGTGCCACGAGGATACGTCCCGGCACCGCGGCACCTGGGGCAGTACGAAGAAGGCATCTTCCCTCGCCGTCCCAACAACATCTCATCCCTGGACGAGCTGGCCGACCGGCCGGCGCTACAGAGGGCCCTTGCCAGGAAGCACTCGGCGGAGATGATCGAAGATTTCGGAGAGGACGAGCTCGACCTCGGCTCCAGCGATGAGACCATTCGGCGGCGCGCGGAGATGATGCTGGCTGTCGACGAAGGCCTGGGCCGCATACTCGATACTCTGGACAGTCTGGGCATCGGGGATGAGACCTTCATCTTGTTCACCAGCGACAACGGCTTCTTCTACGGCGAGCACGGCCTCTCGCTCGAGCGCCGGTTGCCTTATGAAGAATCCATCCGCACGCCCATGGTCGTACGCTATCCGCCGCTGGTGGCAGCAGGCACGCGCATTGATGATCTGGTCGTTTCTGTCGATATCGCGCCGACCGCGATTGATCTTGCCGGGGCGCCGATCCCCGATCGGGTCCAGGGTCGCTCGCTCCTACCGTTGCTCGCAGGTATCCGTGGCGACTGGCGCCAGGCGGTTCTGATCGAGTTCTATACCTACGAAAATCCGTTCCCCTGGCTCGTCGACATGGACTACCGCGCAATCCGAACCCACCGCTACAAGTACATCCATTGGATGCAGCACCCGGAGGAGAACGAGCTCTACGATCTCGTTGAGGACCCTTATGAGATGAGCAACATCATCGGTGATCCCGCACACCAGGAGATTCTCCGTGGCCTGCGCGAACAGATGGCGACAGCGGTTGTCGAGGCGATGGGGCTTCACCGCTAGCTGGCGGTGGCCGGTGGGATCTCGAATGAGCGGGCAAGAGCGTCGGCAACTGCGAGACCTCGCAGAGTGGGCACCAGCAAGCTGGCTGGCGAGGTGTCCACGAGAAGGTCGTCGCGCCTGAGGCTGGCAACGAGCGCGCCATTCTCCCCTTCAACGTCGATTCCGTAGAGGTCCCGAAGCCTCTCCAGGTCGACGCCTTCCGTGGTGCGCAATCCCAGCGCCAAGGACTCGAGCACGAGGTCGGCCGGGGCCAGGATTTCAGAGCCTGCGATCGGGCTCTGACCAAATCTGCCCGAGGCCCCCGTCCCGAGCCCCGAGCTGGCACCCGGAACACGCTGCAAACCGGCCTCCCATGCCGGCAAGCGGCGCTCATTCCACCAGCGCCTGGACACGCCATCGAAGGAGTGTGCCGAAGGCCCGAAACCGAGGTACGCAGTGTGATCCCAATACTTGCGGTTGTGTCGCGACCGATGGTTTGGACCGCGGGCGAAACTCGAAACCTCGTAGGCATGGTAGCCGTTTTCGGCCATCAGCCGGTGAGTGAGAAGGAAGAGCTCCGCTTTGTCGTCTTCGGCCAATTCCACGAGCTCGCCACGCTCTTTCAGACGGGCGAAGCGCGTGCCCTCATGCACGGTGAGCTCATAACAGGAGATGTGGTCGGGGCCGTACTCGATGGCGCGCCGCAAATCAGCCTCCCAGCGCATGGGTGATTGGCCCGGGAGGGCGAAGATCAAGTCGAGCGAGACGGTCTCGAAGGAGCTCTCCAGAGCTCCTCGGAGTGCCGCGCCAGCCTTCTCCGGCGTATGCGAGCGGCCGAGAAAGCTCAGGGCGTCAGGGTCGAAGGACTGGATTCCGAGACTCAGAGTCGTGATTCCCAGCCTTTGCCAGGACCTGAGATTCCCGGTGTTCACGTCCTCGGGATTGGCCTCCAGCGTGACATCAACCTCGGGTGCGATGGGTAGGGATCCATGCAGAGCCGCGAGAATCTCTTCGAGCACCTCCGGAGATAGCGAGGACGGAGTGCCCCCACCGAGGTAGATGGTGTCGAAGGGCTGCTCGGACCGCCAGGAAGGCACCGCCTGGTGGGATCCCTGACCGGCACTGCGATCCGGCGCACTCCCCTCCCCTCGGAGAAGCCGGGACCAGAGCCCGATCTCTCGCAACAGTAGTCGGATGAAGTCCCCTCGTCGGCGCGGCCCCCCCGTCTGAACCGCAAAATCGCAGTACGGGCACACCCGCGCGCAGAACGGTACATGGATGTAGAGACCTGGGGGGGCGAGCCTATTTGTCATCCGGATCGCTGCGCAGAACGGCGAGGAAGGCCTCCTGAGGGACCTCGACGTTGCCGAATGCGCGGGCCCGCTTCTTGCCCTCCTTCTGCTTCTCGAGCAGCTTGCGCTTACGCGAGATGTCGCCGCCGTAGCACTTGGCGGTGACATCCTTGCGGTATGCGTTGACAGTGCGGCGGGCGATGATGTCGCGACCAATGGCGCCTTGGATCGCAATCTTGAAGTTCTGCCTCGGAATATGCTTCTCGAGCTGCTTGCAGGCGTGGATTGCGCGGGCCCGTGCCTTGTCGCGATGCACCAGCATGGCCAGCGCGTCGACGCGCTCCGCGTTCACGAGGATGTCGACCTTGACCAGGTCAGTGGCGCGGTAGTCCATGAGCTCGTAGTCGAACGAGCCGTATCCCTGCGTGATCGTCTTGAGACGATCGTAGAAATCGAATAACACCTCGGTAAGCGGTAGCTCGGATGTCACCTCGACCCGACCTACGGCGAGATAGTGAAACTGCGTGTCGGCGCCACGCTTCTCCAGGAGCAGCTCCATGACCGTCCCGAGGTAACGATCGGGCATCAGAATCGATCCCTTGATATACGGCTCCTTGACCTGCTCGATGGCGGCCGGGTCGGGGTACTCGGCTGGGTTCTCCACCACGTGCTCTTTGCCATCCGCCGTGGTGACATGAAACTCGACGGAGGGAGCCGTAAGGAGCAACGAAAGATCCCACTCCCGACTCAGTCGCTCCTGCACGACGTCGAGATGCAGCATCCCGAGGAATCCACAGCGATAGCCAAAGCCCAAGGCACTGGAGGAATCCTTCTGGAATGTCAGCGCGGCGTCGTTGAGCTTGAGCTTGTCGAGCGCCTTCCCGAGCTCTTCGTACTCATCGCTCGATACCGGAAAGATCGACGAAAAGACGACGGGCTTGGCTTCCACGTATCCAGCCAGCGGTTCGGCGGCCGGTCTCGAGACCTCGGTGATCGTGTCGCCGATGTCGATGTCGGCAACCGCCTTGATGCCGGAGATAACGTAGCCGACAGCGCCGGCGCTCAACTCGCCCTGTTTCTCCCGCTCGAGCTTGACCAGCCCGACTTCCTCGACCTCGTATTCCGCACCGTTGTGCATCAGGCGCATCATCTGGCCTGGCCGCAGGGTGCCTTCAAAAACACGGACCAGCAACACGACGCCGCGGTATGCGTTGTACTCGGCATCGAAGATCAGAGCCTTCAGGGGGGCACCGCTGTCTCCCTGCGGCGGCGGCAACTTGGCGACAAGGGTCTCGAGCAACTCGTCGATGCCGGTCCCCTCCTTCGCGGAGACCTGCAAGGTCTCGAAGGGGTCGAGCCCCAGGTCGGCATCGATCTGCTCCAAGACACGGTCGGCATCGGCAGCCGGCATGTCGATCTTGTTGATTACCGGCAAGATCTCGAGATCCTGCTCCAGTGCGAGATAAACGTTGGCAACGGTTTGTGCCTCCACACCCTGGGTCGCATCGACCAACAGCACCGCCCCCTCACATGCCATCAACGAGCGCCGGACTTCGTGCGAAAAGTCGACGTGGCCCGGAGTGTCGATGAGGTTCAGCGTGTACGTTTGCCCGTCGCCCGCCGTGTAGGTAAGCGTGATGGTGTTGCTCTTGATCGTGATGCCGCGCTCACGCTCGAGCTCCATCGTGTCGAGTAGCTGGTCACGGAACTGCCGGTCCGCGACGCCACCACAACGTTGGATCAAGCGATCGGCAAGAGTCGACTTGCCGTGATCGATGTGCGCGATGATGCAGAAATTTCGGATCGTTTGCATGGGCACAGATTGTAGCGGACTAGAGTTCCCGGCGAAGTGCGCTGACCGGATCGACCGTCGTCGCCCGACGTGCCGGTACGTAGGCAGCCACCAGCGTCGCCACGACGATAACCGCAACGCCCGCGACAATGCTGACCGGATCTGTCGGCTCGACGCCGTACAACAAGCTCTGCACCATTCCGGTTGCCACCAGCGCTCCCACCAGGCCCAGAGCCAGGCCTAGAACCACCGGAACAAGCGCCCGCCCCAGCATCATCCGGTTGATGTCCCCTCGCTGCGCACCGATGGCCATGCGGATGCCAATCTCACGCGTCCGCCGACTCACGGCCAGGCTCATGACGCTAAAGATCCCCACCGCTGACAGGGCGAGACCAAGGATCGCGAGCGCGGCAAACAACTCTGCATTCATGCGTTGTGTATAAAGGAAGCCGCTGACGATCTCGTTGTAGGTGAGGACGTTGACGATCGCCAGGTGGGGCTCGAAGTCTCGCAGCCAGCGCGACAACATCGGCACGGCGGTGGCCGGATCGCCCACGGCGGAAACGACAAGCGCACTGCCGGATGGGTAGTTGTGTTGTGGATACGAGAAATAGACCATCGCATCCGGCTCGGCGAGGAAGTCACCGGATCGAATGTCCCGCACGACCCCGACGATCTCGAAGCTACGCGCTTCCGCATCCTCGCCCAAAGGCCATCTCAAATGCCGACCCACGGCGCTCTGACCAGGGAAGAATCGCTCCGCCAGCGTCTCGTTGACGATCGCTACGTCCGCCGTGTCACGCGTATCGTTGACGGTGAAGCTGCGCCCCCTGAAGACCTCGATTCCCAAGGCCTCGAAGAAGCCGGGGAGTACTTTCGAGCGATTCATGGAAACCGTATCTGTACGTCCCTCGATTTCGAA
>CALAKE010000383.1 GCA_937922775.1 uncultured bacterium
CCTCGGTCGCCTAGAAAGGAGCGCTGCAGGACTCTCTTCTAGCAACTCCCGTCGTGATCCCCGCTACCGCCGACCCGCTCCAGGACCTCCCCGTATCCCAAGCGAGTAGCGAGCGCCAGGACGGCTCGCCGGGCAGGATGAGATTCGTCACACAACCCTGGCGCTACACCGATCAACAGGCTCACGATCTGGTCGTGGCCGTAGCCAATCGCGTAGTCCATCGCCGTGAAACCCAACGGCTGGCGAGCGCTCGGGTCGGCACCATGCGCCAGCAACGCTGCGACAAGGTCCCGATCGCCGCAGCCAGCGGCCATCATCAGCGCGCTGTAGCCGCACTTGCCGCGAGCATCGGGATTGGCCCCCCATTCCAGAAGGGTCATGGCTGCCTGGCGATGCCCGCGGTTGATGGCATGCATGAGGGCCGGCCACCCGTCGGTGCCACCGCGTCTCAGGTCGATGTCCGCGCCCCCTTCAATCAGGGCCCGCATGGTCGCGATGTGATTGTTGCGTGCGGCCAGCACGAGCGGCGAAAGCCCTCGTTCGTCGGCCGCGTCAGCGGCCACGCCCTGGCGCAGTAGCGACCTGACAACTACGGTCCGGCCACTGGCCGCGGCCAGTAGCAGCGCGCCCTCTGAATCGGCACGGGTCCATTCGGGAGCAGGAAGAGCCACCATATTCGACCTCGCTTTCACAGTCTGGACTCCCCCTCGGGATACGGCCGCGTTCGCTCGCCGCATGTCCCGCCCGGAAGTCTGGACTTTGCTAGACAACATGACTTTACGCCGCAAAGCTGAAGACCAAAAAAAAGAATGCCGCCGTCGTTCATAAGTCTTACGTGTCCGACTCCATATGTCGTCGCGCTTCCACCGGGACCTGACACCTAACTATCGCGTACGGCCTGAATCAGACGCTCCATGTGCTCGAGGTAGCGCTCGAGCACTTTGCGGCCATCGCCGGTAATACGGTACTCGGTGCGGGGGATGCGCCCCTCGAAGGATTTTTCGCAGTTGATGTATCCAGCCTCCTCCAGCTTGCGCGCATGCACACTCAGGTTGCCGTCCGTTGTTTCGAGCAGGTGCTTGAGCTCGTTGAAGGTCAGCGAGTCGTTGACCGCGAGCATGCTGATGATGGCAAGTCGGGTGCGCTGGTGGATCAGGCGATCGACGGCTGGAGCATCACCTTCCGAAGCAACGCGCAGCGCGCGGGTGATGCGCTTCGAATCTTCCTCGATTGGTTCCTTCTCTCTCCTCAAGCTCTTGGCCATAGCTTCCTACCCGCCGTACTTTCTAACGATGATGAGTCCAAAAAAGATCTGCACACCGCCGAAACCGATCGCCAGCATCCAGTTGCCCCAGGTCGCCGGCAGCAAGAGAGTGATCCCCCCGAGAACCATGAAGCAAAGGCCGATGATGGGGACGATGCGAATCGAGAAAGCGCCTCCGGTCACCGCGGCGGTGCCGTACATCAACAGCCAGACCCCAGGGATCACGTCAACCTGTCCTCCCTGATAGAGAACCCAGGTCAAAGCCGCGCCGGACAGTAGCGGCGGCGACAAACTGAGAATGAACTTGCGACTCTTGCCCGCGAGGAGCTGCGTTCCCGAGGCTCTCGTCTTTCGATCCATCGCCCAGCCGCCAACCAGGATCGCGACGGCAGCGGTCACCATCCAGGTAGCCATCCACCGAGCCGGAGTTGGCTGCAGCGAGGCGACGGCCGCCGCTGTGAGGCCGATGATCCCCATCAATACTCCACCCCAGCCCGGCACCGCCGTGAACGGCGTGGCGTGCTCCATCTTCTCGCGAATGAACCGCAAGTTGTGCTCGGCGTGTGCGTGCAAAGGTTCGATTCCCATGAGATCAGTTGCCTATGTCTTCCTCGGTGGTTCGGCCGGGACGTCGGGGGTCGCGTTGACGGTGACCCGGGAAACCATAGGGCATCCTAAGGCATGGGCCCTGCTGTTTTCAAGTACTTTACTATACAAAGTTCGCCCTGGTCCTTCTCGTTGCACACCCGCTCGCCCTTTACGATCCGGAGGCATCGCACTTAGAATTGAGTCATTGGGTCGTCGGAGGCAGCAGCCCCCCCTGACGAGCGACAGGGTCCCCTCGGCACAGTGCAGCTGTGCCAGAAACGGCGAGCATCAATGTCACAATTCGCCGCCCCGAAGACTGGGGCAAGGCCCTGGGGACCGGTTGCCCTGCTTTCTCTGGCTTGCTTCCTGGCCTCGACTCCATCCGCCGCTCAGAGCCCCGACTCTTCGTCACCGCCCTCCCCCGCCGCATCGCTTCCGGCGCTGGAGCCGCTCCGTTCGGCACCGCCACAGCAACAGCCGACATTCGGGGCGGTGGTCTCGCGGGTGCGTGTCGACGTAATCGTCGCCGATGACGACGGGCGATTCGTTGGAGATCTGAGGCCCGAGGATTTTCGTGTCTTCGAGGACGGCCAGCCGCAGCCAGTGATCGCTGTTCAGCTCGTCGACTCAGGCGCTCGGACTGTCGTCGACTTGTCAGCCGGGCTGGCGACTGATCTCCCATCACAGGGAGACGACGCCGCTACCGGCGGGGGGGCACCGAACGGGACAGATCATGGTGACTTCGGAGCCATGGTCTTTCTCATCGACGGCTTCAGTCTCGACGCCAAGGCACGATCGAGATTCGCGCGTGCCTGGCGCGACATTCTCGACGCTACCGAGAGTTTCAGCGTGCCGCGTGCCGCCTATTTGATCGACGCGGGCGGCGATGTACAGGAGTTGGTCTCGCTGACTTATGCGGTCGACGAGCTTGGGCAGGTCGCCGACGAGGTGCGAGCCCTCCCGGCATTCGGCACATCGATGGAATCGAGGCTCCTCCAGCTCCTCGGAAATATGCAGGCGGCCGCCGAAATCCAATCGCGAGGAGCGGGCGTCATCCATAAGCCGAATATGGAAGCCCAGGCGTACGAGAACGACGAGCTCCGCCGGAGCTTCTCTACCCTGGAGTTACTTACACAAATCTGCAACTCCCTGAGCGCGCGTTCCGGGCGCACGGCATTGGTCTGGGTGTCGCCGGGAGTGAAGCTCACCGAGGGAGGGCCGTTCGGGGCACTCGCGGGGAACGACCCCTTTAAAGATACGGCGCCGCATTCCGGGCTCATTGAGACCCAAACCGCTTTGCACGAGGCTGCCAACAGCGCCAACGTGAGCATCTACGCCATCGACCCGACTGCCCTGAGCGATCGGGAGAACATGGGTCTCGGTGCGGCAGCTCCGGGGGGCGGAGTTGCGCTGCAAAGCGACCCGGTGCGCTGGGCGATCAGTGGATTCAGCGACTCTTTGCACAATGCCGCCCAGGCTACCGGTGGCCAGGCGTACATCATGGCGAGCGACCTGTCACGCGTTCTGAGAGCCATCGAGGATGACGGCCGTCGCTACTACCTCCTGACCTACGCCGCCCCTGCCCCACTCGGCGATCGGGAGTATCACGAGATTCGAGTGGAGGTGGCACGACCCGACGTCGAGGTGCGTGCACGACAAGGCTATGTCGATCTCCCGGAGGAGGAGCGCAGGGATCGCACGATCGTCGCGGCGTTGGCTCTTCCCGGAACTGTGACCGGCATGGCGGTCGAGGCGGATGCGATCCGCCGATGGTCGGAATCCGGCGAGGCAATCGTACAGATGCTCGCTTCGGTCGATTTGCCATCACGTGGGGAGGACTCCCTTGCCGAGATTCCGCTCCTCGAGATCCTGGCGGCTGCGGTGGCTAGCGAGGACGGTGCCATCGCCGCAGAGGAGCACGCGACCGTTCTACCTCGTGAGTCGGCGTCTCCCGTGCCGGGAGCACGTTCTGCCTCCCCGTTTGTCTATGTACACGATTGGATCCTCGACCCCGGCCAATACGAGCTCAGGGTCGCTGTGCGCGACGCCCTCTCCGGCAAGCTGGGCGCCGCGAGCGTCGAGGTCGAAGTTCCAGAGGTAACTCAGGGCTGGCGCAGCAGTGATTTGATGCTCACCGCCGCGACAGCCGATGTGGAGGCTCTGCCGGTTGTCGGGGGACGCGTCAGCGAAGGCGACACGGTCTCTGTCTATGCCGAGGTTGCCGATGGTATCGCACCGTTCATCTCCGGCATTATCGTCGACGCTGGAGTACCCGACTCACGTCCCGCTCTGCTTCCTGCCTATCACTTGCAGCGGGATATGGCGGGTATTCACCGGGGATCCGTTGCTTTTCGTGGTTTGCCGGTGGGCAGTTACACGCTCGAGATCTCGGTCACCGACGCACACGCCGATCGGCAGGAAAACTACTCGTGTCCTCTGGAGGTCCTGCCGCAGCCTGGTGTGCCCGCCGTCTCGGCCGGGGACGATGTAGCTCTTCCCGCTACTCTTGACCTGTCCGACCCCGAAGATCCGACGGTTATGCCGCGTCTGCTGGAGCGGCTCACCAGGGTCGCCTGGCTCTACATGGACCAGGCGCTCAGCTTCGTTGCGGATGAGTCCATCGAGTCGGTCACCTACGACCTCCGTCGCAGCCCGCCCCGGCGCGTGCGCGATTACCAATTCGAGTACGTCTACGGGCTCATCGACGAGGATGCCGCCAGCCGTTCCGCTGTTGCACTTCCAGGAAGATACACGGACTACCGGCGCAGGAAAGGTGCGCGCAGCAGTGACCGCCTGCCCGACGAGGTCGTGAACAGCCTGCGACTACCGATGCTCATCAGCAAGGCCTACTCGTTCCCGCTGATCTTCCGCGAAATCCTGTGGCCAATGCACGGCTTCGAGGTCCGCGGCGCGGAGGTAGTTCTCAACCGGCCAGCCGTGGGAGTGAGGATCATTCCCAAACCACCGATCCAGGAGCACATCAACGACTGGTTCGGCACCGCATGGTTCGACCGGGAGAGCCTTCAACCGCTGAAGTTCGAGGTCTTCAAGGAGGATGAGTTCGTTAAGTTCAGCGCCTACGAGGATGCCATGCGGGGCGAGGCTCCCGCGGCCGACTTCACCTTCACCCGGGTCACCGCGCTGTTCGACCACGAGAAGAACGGCATGCGCTTTCCCAGCAGGATCGTGATCGATCGCTCACGCCATGACGTGAAGGGGCCACCCGGCGAGAGGGAAGACAAAACCCATACAGAGTTTCGCGTTACCCAACGGTATTCGAATTACCGCTTCTTCAATGTCAGGACAGAAGCAGAGGTTCGCGAGATGGTGTTCGGGCAGATCCGAGAAGAGGAGATTCGTTAGAAGACACTCCGGGGACCAAGGAGGATTCTGTCGATGACAAGACCAATCTGTCTGTTCACTCTGACCCTGATCGCCGCGTCCGTGGCGACGGGGCCCATCCTTGCGGTAGCGGTTACGCAGGACACGCGTCATGTTCCGAGGCTTCGCGAAGGTGGATTGATCTTTCTGGATAACGATCT
>CALAKE010000384.1 GCA_937922775.1 uncultured bacterium
TCCCGGCTGGCCCGCGAGATCAGCGTCGCATCAAAGATCGGCGGGGGTGACCTGGATGCAAACCCGCGTCTTCGCACTGCGGTCGAGACCGCGCGGGCGCAGAACATGCCCTCTGACAACATCAAGAGGGCCATCCAGCGGGGCACCGGCGAGCTGCCAGGTGTGACGTACGAAGAGATTACATACGAGGGATTCGGCCCCGGCGGCGTGGCTGTGCTCGTCCAGGTGGCCACTGACAACCGCAATCGAAGTGTCGCCGAGATTCGGAAGATCTTCGAGAAACGGGGCGGGCACTTGGGCGAGGTCAATTCGGTAGCCTGGATGTTCCGTCAGGTGGGGTACTTCCTCATCGAGGCGAGCACAATCGACGAAGACGACTTGCTCACCGTCGCCCTCGAGGCGGGTGCCGAGGACGTCAACCCGGAAGATGGGATGTACGAGGTGATTACATCGCCGACCGAATATCTCCAGGTACGACAGGCCTTCGAGGACTATGGCATCAAGCGCGACAGTGAAGAGCTGGCGATGCTCCCCAGTACCTACGTGGACCTCGACGGCAAAGAGGCGGAGCGTTGTCTTCTGCTCATGGAGGACCTGGAGGATTACGACGACACTCAGAACGTCTTCGCGAACCTCGACATCAAGGCCGCGGCCGGCGCGGGGTCCGAGAGCTCTGAGTAGTGACAAACCCGCGGCCGGTCCGAATTCTCGGGATCGATCCTGGGTCTCGGGCCACGGGTTATGCGGTTCTGGATGGCTCCGGCGACAGCGGTGTCGTGGTCGACCTCGGCGTCATTCGACTCGCCGCCAAGCTCCCGCTGACCGAGCGCCTGAGCCAGATCTACGAACGACTCACTGAGATTGTGGTTGAGCATGACCCGGACGAGGTGGTTATCGAGGAAGTCTTTTCCGCTGCGAACGTACGTTCTGCGCTCGTTCTCGGGCAGGCACGCGGCGTGGCTGTGGTGGCGGCAGGCGGCACACGGCCCGTCTTCGAGTACAGTGCCCGGGCCGTAAAGAAGGCGGTCGTAGGCTACGGTCAGGCTGACAAGCGGCAGGTTGCTCAGATGGTGACGACGCTGGCGAAGCTCCCCGAAGTTCCCGCACAGGACGCTGCCGACGCACTCGCTCTGGCAATATGCCACCTACACTCGCGGGCGATTACCGCTCGCCTCAGGAGCGTCGGCGGATGATCGGATCGCTGCGCGGCACCTTGGGAGACAAGGCTACCGACTACATCATCGTCGACGTCGGTGGCGTCGGCTACCGTGTGCAAGTAGCGCTCTCGACCTTCTACGTGCTTGGCGATCTCGGTGACGAAGTGACTTTGCGCATCTACACGCACGTGCGCGATGACGCACTGCAGCTTTACGGTTTTGTCGAGGAGCTGGAGCAGAGAATCTTCGAAAGTTTGATATCGGTCGCCGGAATTGGCCCCAAGCTGGCCATCACCATCCTATCGGGGATGGAAGTCGACACACTCGTGGGTGCTATCGCGGAAGAAAACGTGGCACGGCTCTCGACGATCCCCGGTGTGGGTCGAAAGACCGCGGAACGCATGGTGCTCGAGCTCAAGGACAAGGTTGCGCAGCTAGCGCCAGCTGTGATTCCAGGGGGGCCACAGGGTGTTCGACAGGATGTATTGTCTGCGCTGGTCAACCTCGGCTATCGCCCTCGCGATGCCGATCGTGCGCTCGAGAAGGTAGAAGACCCCTCGGAGCGATTCGAGGAGCTTCTCAGGCAGACGCTCCGCGTTTTGGCGAGTTAAGGGTAGGGTATGGTGACGTCATGACAGAGCGACTGGTCACCCCGAGCCCCCTGAGCGACGATTCCCGCTACGAAATCACGCTGCGTCCGCGCTCGCTCGACGAATACGTTGGCCAGAAGAAGATCGTCGAGAACCTGCGAATCTTCATTGAAGCCGCCCGCAATCGCGGCGAGCCGCTCGACCACGTGTTGCTCTTTGGACCGCCCGGCTTGGGAAAGACCACCCTCGCGAACATCGTGGCCCGAGAGATGGAGGCCGATCTGCGGAGCACGTCGGGGCCTGTCATCGACAAGGTTGGGGACCTCGCCGCCATCCTCACCAACATCGACGAGAGCGGGGTTCTGTTCATCGACGAAATCCACCGGCTATCGGCGACTGTTGAGGAGATCCTCTATCCGGCAATGGAGGAGTACCAGATCGACATCGTCATCGGCGAGGGTCCGAGCGCGCGGTCGGTGAAGCTGCCGTTGCCGCGCTTCACCCTCGTGGGGTCCACGACCCGCGCGGCGCTCCTCACATCACCGCTGCGAGGCCGTTTTGGAATCGTCTTCCGGCTGGGCTTCTACACCACCGAGGAGCTCGCCTTGATCGTGGGCAACTCGGCCAACATTCTGGGGGTTCCGTCAGAGCCGGAGGGCTGTGCGGAAATCGCCTGCCGGTCGCGCGGTACCCCGAGAATCGCCAACCGCCTGTTGCGGAGAGTCAGGGACTACGCCGAAGTGCAGGGCGACGGCAAGATCACTCGAGCCATCGCCCGCGATGCTCTTGCGCGACTCGAGGTCGACCGACTCGGCTTCGACGAGATCGATCGTAAGCTCATGTTTACGGTCATGCAGAACTACGCCGGCGGCCCGGTCGGGCTGAACACCATTGCTGCCTCGATTGGCGAGGACAGGACGGCGATCGAGGACATCTACGAGCCCTACCTGATTCAGCTCGGCTTCCTTGCACGCACGGCTCGGGGCCGTGTAGCCACAGACCTCGCCTACGAACACTTCGGCCTGGAGCGCTCCAGCACTACTGGCGCCGGGGGCAAGGACCAAGATCGGCTCTGGTGATCTACGAGCCGTGGTGAAGAGGATTTGGCCTTGCGCATCGACCGTTTCGACTACGACCTACCACAGGATCTCATCGCCCAGGAACCGGTGGGACAACGTGACGGGAGCCGTCTTCTGGCGATTCCGCGCGAGGGGCAGATGGTCAGTGCTCAGCACCGTTTCTCTGACCTCGCCGACTTGCTAAGGGCCGGCGACCTCGTCGTAGTCAATGACACCCGCGTCCTGCCCTCTCGCCTCTGGGCTCGCCGCGAGAGTGGGGGGGTGGTTGAGGTCTTGCTCGTGGCTGCCGAAGATCCTTCGCCCGTGGGAGCCCCTGCGCCACCCCTGTGGAGGGCCATGGTGCGCCCGGCACGGCGAATTCGCCCCGGTGACGATTTGACGCTCCTCGCGCCCTTCGCCAAGGGTGCCGGTACCGGGGAGGAGACTGCCGCGATGGTCGTCCAAGTTGCCGAAGATCTGGGGGGTGGCCAGAGGACACTGAAGTTCCCACAGGGCTGTGATGTCGAGGGACTGCTGGAATCTGTCGGGAGCATGCCCTTGCCCCCGTACATCTCCAGAGATCGCGACGATCCTCGCGGCGCGGTCGATCGCCACCGCTACCAAACCGTTTACGCGTGCCAACCGGGTGCCATCGCCGCGCCGACCGCGGGCCTCCATTTCACTCCCGAGCTGATGCGGGGCCTGGAAGC
>CALAKE010000385.1 GCA_937922775.1 uncultured bacterium
GTGGACGGTTTTCGACGGCTACGCCGCCAGCAAGTGGTTCCGTGGCGGCTTGCGTTCCAACAACGTCGAGCCCAACGCCCGGCTGTGCATGGCTTCGGCTGTGACTGGGTTCATGACCCAGTTCCAGAGCGACGAGCCCATGGGTTGCTACGAGGATTTCGAGTACGGCGACGACTTCATCCTCTGGGGCAACAACATGGCCGAGATGCATCCTGTCCTCTACAGCCGCATCCTCGAGACCAAGCGTAGAAAGCCCACCACTCGGATCGTCGATATCGCCACGCGTCGCACACCCACCAGCGACTACGCCGACATGTATGTCGAGATGACCCCGGGCAGCGACCTGGCGCTGGTGAACGGCATTTTGCACTTGCTGCTGAAGAGCGACCGGATCAACCATGCCTTCATCCGCGAGAATGTCGTCTTCAAGCGCGGAGTGGAGGACCTCGAGCAGATCGGTTTTGGCTCCTGGGGACCCGACGGCACAGGCTTGTCCCCCGACGATGGGCCGGCCGAGCACTATCGGTTCCGCGATCAGGGCCGCGACTCTTCGTTCGACGAGCTACAGGAGTTCCTCGAGTACTACACTCCAGAGCGAGTCAGCGAGATCGCTGGCATACCCGAACTGCAAATCCACGCGCTGGCGGAAATCTATGCCGACTCCGGCCGCGGCACCGTCAGCCTCTGGTGCATGGGTGTAAATCAGCACACGCGTGGCACCTGGATGAACAACCTGATCACCGACCTCCACCTGATCACCGGCAAGATCAGCCGTCCCGGCTCGAACCCCTGGAGCTTGACGGGCCAGCCCTCTGCCTGTGGCACCGTTCGAGAGGTCGGTACCCTGGCCCATCGCCTGCCCGCCGACATGGTGGTGAACAACCCAGAACACCGTGCGAAGGCTGAGGAAATTTGGGGGATCGAACCCGGCACCATCCCCGAACGCCCCGGACTTCACACGATGGACATGTTCCGCGCCCTCATGCGTGGCGAAGTGAAGGTCATGTGGGTCCAGGTCACCAACCCGTGGATGTCGATTCCCAACCTCAACCGCATCGAGCGCCAGCCCGATGACGGCCGCTTCATCGTGGTGAGCGACATCTATCCCACTCCGACGACCGAGATCGCTGACCTGGTGCTGCCGTCGGCGGCCTGGATCGAGCGTGAAGGCGTATTCGGCAACTCGGAGCGCCGCACCCAGCAGTGGAACCAGATCATCGAGCCGCCGGGCGAGGCGAAGGAGGATGCCTGGCAGATTATCGAGGTGGCCAAGCGCATGGGCTACGAGAATCTGTTCCCATGGCCCGAACATGACTGGCACGAGCCGATGTTCGAGGAGTATCGCAGCTTTACGCTCGGGCTCGGCAAGGACCTCGCCTCCTACGAGCAGCTCAAGGAGACGCGGGGCATGATTTGGCCGGTCGTCGACGGCGTTGAGACGCGCTGGCGCTACAGCGCTGAGCACGACCCCTACGTGCAGAAGAGCGACGGCGTGCACTTTTACAAGGCCAAAGGATACGGGGAGAAGGCCGCCTTCTGGCTGCGCCCGTGGCATCCCCCGGCGGAGATGCCCGACAAGGAGTATCCGTACTGGCTATGCACTGGTCGGGTGCTCGAACACTGGCACACGGGTTCGATGACACGCCGCGTGAAACAGCTCCACCAGGCCGTACCTGAGAGCTACGTCGAGATGAATCGAGCTGATGCGGCGGAGCTGAGCGTGAAGACCGGTGACCGCGTCCGTGTAGTCAGTCGTCGTGGTGAGCTCGAGCTTCCGGTGCTGATCGACGGGCGTGGCAAGCCGCCCCGGGGCTCGGTATTCATCCCGTTCTTCGACGAGGCGAAACTACCGAACGTGCTGACGCTGGACGCAATGGACAACATCAGCAAGGAACCGGACTACAAGAAATGCGCGGTGCAAGTCGAGCTAATCTGATGCGTGCACGGCCACTGTTTGTTGAGAGAGTTGGCCTGGTAGCCGCCCTGGTTCTGATGGGTTGGGCCTGTGGGTGTGCACAAGAGTCGATGGTCGCCGTCCCTGATAGTGAGGGCGGGATGAAGTCGGCTGCCGCTGTCCGTGCGGAGCGACGGTTGTACGACGGTGCCCCCCCCGTCGTTCCACATGAGAACTTCGGTATGACCTGCACGGAATGCCACAACATTGACGGCGTTGAAGTTCCCGGTGTCGGATTTGCCCCGCCACAGCCGCACGCAGATACAGCCGGAATGAGCTCGATCAGCCGTTGTGTTCAGTGCCACGTTTTCAAGCAGTCGGACGCTGTCTTTGCCGCTAGCGATTTTGTTGGCCTGCAGCAGGATCTCAGGCGCGGCGCGCGACTCAATCCGATCGCCCCCCCCACCATTCCTCACAAGACATTCATGCGCGAAAATTGCCTCGCTTGCCACAGCGGCTCCGCAGCTCGCGAGGAAATCCGCACGACCCACCCAGAACGGGTTCGCTGCCGCCAGTGCCACGTTCCAGCGGGCTCTCGTGCGGAGTTCGAGACGCTGCTAGGCGAAGGTCTCGCCCCCGTCACCCCTCCAGAGCCGAACGAGCGATAGCTATGCCAGGTACTCGTGCCAGCGCCGAGGTTGTTCCCAAAACAGGAGGCTTACCGTGACCCAGCTTCCCGATGTCATCACCCTCGGTCCCGAGGATGAGGCCCGGCGCCTCTGGGAGGGGGCGATACAGGCCAAGGATAGGGCCGCGACTGACCTCGTTGCTCTGTGCGAGGCCATAGAACTAGGCTTGCATGCGGCTGAGATCCTCATCATTCAGCAGCTGCTACCGGTCAAGGACCAATTCCCCGCGACGATAGGGGTGCAGCTCCAGGTGCCGGTGCCGGAGGTTGACGCGTACCGTGATGCGGTCAGTGTGCCGACCAGTCTCGACTTTACGGAGATGCTCGACCTGCTCAGCTACGAGAATCTAGAGTGCGTCGGTCCGCGTATGCACCGGGGCTGGGAGGATCGGCGATTCTCGTGCCAGCGTGCTCGTGCCACGGCGCAGGGGGTCGTCGGCGTTACACTCACTTCCGATGACCGTGACCAACTCCTGCTGCTCGCGGCCTATCGTAACCGTATCTTCCGCTATCCGCCGCCGCTGCAGCTCGTGCCGGGTGACATGCTGCCCGCATTCGCCGCCCTGACTCGTCTGGTCGACGCCCTGCTGGGCAGCTAGCCCTCGCGCCTGGCCATCTCGGTCTTCTTCGCACTCTGGCGACGAGAGGTGATAAGAGGTGTGGCTCGGGCTCGCCTCCACGTTTCCTTTCACCTTGTGAGCTGGCCGAATCTTCTCAGATAATAAGAGCATGGGGTCGAAAATTCGGAGGTGATCATGGCCTTTGTCATGTTCATACCGCTCATCCTGATGGTCCTGGCTGGCCTTGTTGGACTGATCGGTTGGGGGATCGCCCTTGTC
>CALAKE010000386.1 GCA_937922775.1 uncultured bacterium
GGAGCCGGTGGCTATGCCGCCGTGGAGCATTGGAAACGACGCTTCACCATCGAGGTTATCGTCTGGCCGGCTGAGGACCAAGCAACCGCCGACGAGATCAACGGCAAGGTGGTGCATCGGGTGCGCAGGACCGTCACCCAGCTCCAGCTTTCCCTGACCGACGACTTGGGCGAGTCCATCGTCATCGATTCGCGTCCACATACGATTATCGGTGTGGCTCCGCCCGGGTTTCGGGTCACGGGAAGGCCCCAGCTCTTCGTGCCCTTCGCGTGGGATCCGGAAGACATGCCTTCGAGGGGTTCGAATTTCCTGACGGTCATTGGCCGCGCGGGAGAAAACTCGACTGTCCGCGGGGCCATGGCTGAGCTCGACTCGATCTACGCAAACATTGTTGCCCAGTACCCGGAGAACATCACCAACAAGGGAGTCGCTGAGCTCCCTCTGAGCGAGTGGTTGATTGGCGAAAGCCGGCGACGACCTCTGCTGGTGCTGTGGGGCGCCGTAGCCATGGTTCTGCTGGTCGCCTGTGCCAACGTCGTCAACCTGGTTCTGGCACGAGCCGAATCACGACAACGTGAGCTCGCGGTGCGCGCTGCCCTCGGTGCCGGGCGAGGTCGGCTCATCCGCCATTTCTTGACAGAGAGCCTGCTGGTGTCTTTGGCCGGAGCTGCGGTCGGCCTTGCAGGCGCCTTCGTCGGCCTTCGTCTGCTGCTGGCGAGCTTCGGTGGCTCAGTGCCCCGCAGCGATAGCGTAGGCATCAACCCGCAGGTCCTGATATTCGCGATCGCAGTCTGTCTGCTTACAGGCGTTGTTGTCGGGTTGGTGCCTGGGTTGCAGATGCGATCGGGGCAACTCGAGTCAGCCCTGAGGGAGAGCGGTCGGGGGTCGGCCGGAAGGCAGAGCCGTCTACGTCGAGGGCTGGTCGTCGTTGAGGTTGGCGCCGCGTTGATCCTGGTGGTGGGTGCCGGCCTGATGCTCAAGAGCTTCTGGCGTTTGACCCAGGTGGACGTCGGTGTCGAGGCAGACTCGATCCTCACTGTGCGCGTCTCGCTGCCCGAGGAGCGCTACCCCAACGAACCTGATGGCCTCCTTTTCTTCGAGTCTTTCAGAGACGAGGTGAAGCGTCTTCCCGGAGTCGAGGACGTTGGCCTGATCAATGCCGTGCCGTTCTCGGGCACCTACAACAACTTCAGCCGGGTCATACCGGTTGGTGACCCGGAGACGATCGCGACGTTTGTCGAGTCGCGTGTTGCCAGCCCCGACTTCTTCTCCAGCCTGGGCATCGACCTTCTGCAGGGGCGGCTCTTCACTGAGGCGGACCACGCCGATGCGCCGACCGTGGTGGTCATCAACAAGGAGTTGGCCCGGCAGATCTTGGCCGACGGCAACCCCGTCGGCCGGCGCATCGCCCCGGGTCCCGGCGCGCCCGAATGGGAAGTGATCGGCGTTGTGGATGATGTGCGCGAGCACGGTCCTGACGACCCGCCCGCGCCGACAGCGTATTTTCCCCATTCGCAGGGGCTTCGCAACACGATGTCGCTGACCATTCGTACGGCGGGAGATCCGCTCGAGATCGTGCCCGGGGTGAGGCGCATTGCCGGAGAGATCGACCGAGAGTTGCCGCTCTTCGGCATCAATCGCCTCGATCAGCTTATCTATGACGGACTGGGCTCCAGGAGGTTCTCAATGTCCCTGTTGGCGTTGTTCGCCGGACTCGCGCTCAGCCTGGGAGCCGTCGGGATCTACGGTGTGATGGCGTACACGGTGGCGCAACGCACCCGCGAGATCGGTCTGAGGCAGGCGCTGGGAGCGAGTCCCCGAGCGGTGCTGGGAACGGTCGTGATCCAGGGTATCCGAATGGCGGGGGCGGGAATCGTGCTGGGATTGCTCGGCGCGATCTTGCTGCGGCGGGTGATGGGCAGTCTCCTCCTGGAGGTCAGCTCGTTGGATCCGTCGGTTTACGCCGCTGTCGCGGGGCTGCTGGCGCTGGTCGCCGTTCTCGCCTGCGTCGTCCCGGCCCGCCGCGCCGCGGCAGTGGATCCGATGGTGGCGCTGCGAGAGGACTGACCTGGAGACGGCGTCCAGATAGGGAACGTCTAGCTGGGAGACGGCTGGCTGGAGACCACGGGCCAGGCGACTGCTCGCCGGGAGACCACGGGCCAGGAAACGACCGTCTGATCAACCAACCCCGCAAATATCCGCTACACCCTCTCATGCAAGGTCGGATGCACCGTATTGCCCCCGCGAGATGCCGCGGATAGAGTCTGGGAGCTATCCCCCTCTGGCGCAGCCAGGATTCTATTTGGGCCCGGCCTGGATTCAATTTCGGTCAATCCCTGCGAAAGTTTCGATGAAGGTATTTCTGATCTACGTTCGAGACGAGGACTTCTACAACATGCTCCCACCCGAATTGGGAGGCTCGGAGTCCGCGGACGGCAGGGTCAAGGTGATGGCCTTCCCCCCCTTGGGCATCGAGACTCTGGCGCCCGTCGTGCGCCAACATGGTCACGATGTGCGTATGTTCGATACCTGCCACCCCCGCATGAAGGAGGCGCACATCGCCCAGGCCGTCGTCGACGAAGAACCCGACGTGATCGCGGTCTCCTTTCTCTCGACGACCTCCTACCCCACCACCAAGAGCATGGCCGCGGCGCTCAAGAAGGCCGCGCCCGAGACGCCGATCATCGTCGGCGGCGTGTTCGCCACGATGAACTCCACCAACATCCTCGCCGACTGCCCCGATATCGACTGCGTCGGCGTGGGTGAGGGCGAGGAGTTGCTGCCTGACTATCTCGACAACCTCGACGACCTCGGCTCCGTGGCGGGCTTGGTGTGGAGATCGGATGAGCGAGTTGTCGTGAACTTGCCGCGCCCCTTGGTTCAGAATCTCGACCAGTTCCCGTTCCCCGACCGGTCGACGCTGCCGATCGACTACATCGAGTCGATGCCGTTGGACGTTCCCGCGGTATTGTCACTCGACCGCTTCTGCACCATGCAGACGTCAAGAGGATGCCCCTACCCCTGCATCTACTGCGATATTCCCGCCTTGTCGGATGGCAAGTGGCGGTGCCGATCGCCTGAGCACGTGCTCGAAGAGATGCAGCAGCTCAGCGACGAGGGGTATCGGTCGATCTACTTCACCGACGATCACTTTCTGCTCAAGCGCAAGCGAATCACCGAGATCTGCGAGGGGATCATCGAACGGGAGCTGAAGTTCCGCTGGGGCTGCGAGGGCC
>CALAKE010000387.1 GCA_937922775.1 uncultured bacterium
CCAACCACCCTCTCCCCTCGTCTGGTACGCGCATCACCTGGGCACCGGACGGAACCGCCATCGCCTTCGTGTCCGCGACCGCGGGTCCCGAGAGTGAGCTGGCCAGCGGTGACCCCGTGGTGATCACCCGCTATCTATACAAGCCGACCGCATCAGAAGGACTGACCCGCTTCAACGACAACCGGCGGATGCATATCTTCGTTGTCGATGTGGCAACCGGGGAGACGCGACAACTCACTGACGGTGATTACTACGAGCATTCGATCGACTGGTCGCCCGATGGCAGCGAGATTGTGTTCGTGTCCAACCGAGAGCCCGACCCGGATCGGTTCTTCAACTACGACATCTTCACGGTCGGGGTCGAGGACGGGATGATCAGGCGCCTGACTCGAACCGAGAGCGCTGAATATCGCCCCGTCTGGTCGCCGGACGGCAGCGCCATCGCCTATCAGGGAACGCGACGTGGCCTCACATCCTCTGAGACCACAATGGAAGACACACACGTCTGGCTCATCGACGCAGCAGGCGACAAACGCGTGGAGATCGGGGAGCAGATCGACAATCGGCAAGGTGCCCCTCAATGGTCACCTGACGGCGGGGCGGTGTACTTCACCGTACAGGACAGCGGCAGCGTCGGTCTGCACCGGGTCCGGCTTCTGGAGAAGAGGAAGTTCAGCCCTCCCGAGGCGGTCATCGTGGCGCCCGGACGGGTTGGCGCTTGGTCGATCGCCAAGAGCATGCCGGGCGCAATTGGAGCCGGAGCCAGCGGCGATGATTCGGGCTCGGGACCGAGCATCAGAAGCGACTCCGAGGGCGTTGCCCTCGCATACTCCTTCTCGTCGCCCGCGGACCTGGCACAACTCTTCCTGTCGTCGGAAGCAGCCGAGCCGACACAGCTCACCGACCTCAACGCGGAGCTTCTCGCCAGCCGGCACATCGCCGAGGTGGAAGACATGAGGTTCTTCAGCTTTGATGGCCTCGAGGTGCAGGCCTTCCTCACGCACCCACTGGGCAGAACGGCGAACTCCAGGCACCCGCTCATCGCCATGATCAAAGGTGGACCGCACGGCCAGCAAGGACCCCACCTCAGTCACAAGGCCCAAGCCTACGCGGCGCATGGATTTGCGGTTCTCATGGTCAACTACCGAGGCTCCACGGGTCATGGCCAGGCCTTCGCCGACGCGATCTTTGCTGACCAAAACGGTGGTGAGGCCAAGGATGTGATCTACGCGGTGCAGGCGGCGCTACGCCGCCACGGGTGGCTCGACCCAGAGCGCCTCGGCATCGAAGGCGGCAGCTACGGCGGCCAGCTCACGAATTGGATCATTACCCAAACCGATCGCTTCAAAGCAGCCATCCCCATCGCCGGCATTTCCAATCTGGTGAGCTTCAACTACATGGCCTACTACCACGACTATCTGGCAGTCGAGTTTGGCGGCTTCCCGCATGAGGGAGACCTGATGGATGTCCTCTGGGAACGCTCTCCCCTGAAGCACGTGGCGCAGGTCTCGACTCCGGTGATGCTGGTACACGGGGAGAATGACAACGATGTGCCCATTGCCGAGGCGGAGCAGTTCTATATCGCCTTGCGCGACGTCGGGGTAGAGGCGGTGATGGTCCGCTACCCGCGCGAGGGACACGGGGTCAGGGAAACGGCGCACGCGGTGGACCTCATCAAGCGCAGCATCGCCTGGTACGAGAAGCACTTCTGAAACGCAGCAGGCCGGGTGGCCACCCAGGGGCATCTCAGGAGGCTTTGCCCGGATAGGGCGAGCGTAGCGAGTCGCCTCCTGAGAGCTCCTGGGTGGCCACCCGGCCTACCGTGCCCCTCAGCCTCGTCCTAGGCGATGTGAACTTCGTAGTGGATAGCGTAGCGGCCCAAGACCTCGCCGATTTGCGTCGTCAGTGCGCTCCGGTCGGCGCCAGGTCCGGCTTCGACCTCCACCTGGGCGATCGTGCCATGAGTGCTGTGGGGGCCAGCCTTCACCGTCACCTTCGAGACGCCCTCGAGGGCCAGCACGTCTCGTTCGAAGACGCTTTCGACTTCCCACCAGGTGAGCTGTGGCTTGAAGACCTTGCCCACAGCTGTCTGTGGCAACTCACCGACGATGCGGATGTCCTTGGGTGCGGCGGCTCGCTCGTCGGCGTGCTGGGTAGCGAAGGCCAGAAGGTCCTTCTCTGACGCGGAGGCTCCTGACTTGAGCTGGACGTATACCACGGGTTGTTCTCCGATCCGCGGATGCGGGCGGCCCACGGCGGCCGCGAGGGCCACTGCCGGATGGCTGTGCAATGGCGCCTCGATCAGGAGCGGGTCAATGTTGTGGCCGCCACGCAGGATGAGCTCCTTTTGCCTTCCTGTGAGCCAGAAATAGCCGTTGCTGTCGACACGACCCAGGTCACCGGTGCTCAACCAGGATCCCTTCCCATCGCCGTCATCAATCCAAGCCTCGTAGTCCTGAGCCGACTCCAGGTAACCGGGAAACACATTGGGGCCTCGCACTACCACCAAGCCGATTTCCTCGGGCCCACAATCGCGCTGGTAGTTGCACTCCTCATCTACGAGCACCGTCTTCATCTCCTGATGCGGCAGGCGGAACCCGATCGAGCCCACACGGCGCTCCCCATAGGGCGGGTTCACGGAGCTGATGCAGGCGGCCTCGGTGAGACCGTAGCCCTCGAGGATGGCTACGTTTGTCCTTTCTTCGAAGCGCCTGAACAGATCCACGGGCATGGGAGCCGCACCGCAAAGGGCAAACTCGAGAGAGCTGATGTCGGAGCCGCCGGTGGGCACATCCATCAGCGCACTGAACAGCGCTGGAACTCCACTGAAGAAATTCAGGCGGTACCTCTCAACAATCTTCCAGAAGTTCTTGATCACGCCTTCGTCGCGATAGCCACGAGGTGTGCCTAGCACGACCGCCGCGCCGTTGCCCCAAGGGATCAATCCGGTCACCACGACCGCATTGACATGGAACAAGGGCAGGCCACAAAACATGACCTTTCCCGGGCCGATGGTGATGTTCTGTGAGGCCGCCCAGGCGTCGAAAACCTCGTTCATGTGGGTATGCTCAGCGATCTTGGGTGCGCCGGTCGTTCCTCCGGTATGAAAATAGGAAGCAATGTCGCTCGGCTTGATCACTCGCTTGCTGACGAGTCGGTCTGACGGGTAGTCCCCGACCATCTCATCGAAATCCAGGATCTCCTGCTCGCCACTCAGCCGGGCGAGCAGCGCAGGATCGCTCTCGCCGTCCAGCAGCCGCGTCCCCACCCGCTTTCGCCTGAGGAGCGTGGCGTCCTTGGCCTGTCTGTCGCCGCCACGTCGCGAGACGACGCACGCCATGAGCTTCTTGAAGCCGGTCAAGAACTGGCATGGGTCGACCTGGAGAATCGTTTGCAGCGTCGGCACCTCTCGGCGCACGAGGTCGACCTTTTCCCAGATATCCGTCTTCGGGAACGGCGCCATCGTCACCAACACCTTCGTACCCGCTGCTCGCATGATCTCGACGATCTGCGCTGATTCGAGCAGAGGGTTGATAGGGTTGACGATGCCCGTTGCTTCTGCGCCCCATATCGTGAGGAAGGCCTGGGGAAGGTTCGGCAATACCATCGAAACTACATCTCTGGGCCCGACACCCAGGTCGTAGAACATATTTGCGGTCTGGTTGATGCGTCCCAGCAGCTCTCGATGGGTGAGCTCCACCGGCTTCTCGTAGCCCGCGCCCTGCATGAAGAAGGAAAGCGCCAGGCCGTCGCCGCCGATGGCGGCGCCGCGCTGTAGCATCTCATAGGTGCTGGACGGCAGGTCGTACTCGTCCAGCGGTACCTTCTCGATGGTCTCGATGTCGGCAAGAGTGCTGATTCGGGACATTCTTTGTCCTTCGGTCGGGTTGCTTCAGGTGGCGACAGCGATTCTAACCCGGATTCCTCGGTAGTTCGCAGAATTCTAGCCCAGCATTCCTCAGCCCAATCACCCCGCAAACCGCCAATATCCTCGCGCGAGGGTGAGTCGAGAAGTGTCTATACCACGCTATGGCTATCGCGTTACCCTTTTCTGGGTCTACATGGAGCTCTTATGGGGGCATGGAGAGTCGGTCATGGGAAATCTGGGCGCTCGGGTGGGTGTGCTCGCACTGCTGGTCCTTTCTGCCACGCTTCTGAACACAGCAGGCGCTGATACCGTCTATCTCAAGAACGGGCGGATACTTCACAGCTCCATCGTTCGCGTGGAGGAAGACCGTGTTGTCGTGAAGCTATATGAGGGTCTGGTGGCTTTCCCCATGGATCTCGTTGACCGGGTCGAGAGAGACGATCAGGTCGAGCCTGGGGGATTCGTTCCACCGCAGGGAGAACCAGAGTCCGGCGAGGTGCTGGAGGAGGGTGATGCGCCGGAAGAAGGCGCCGCTCTCGAAGAAGGCGCGGCCCCGCCCGAGGAGGGCGAGGTCGCCGAGGACCCAGCCGCACAGCCGGATCCGCCTGACGATCCGAGGAGAGATCGGGCCTACTGGCAGGGACGATTGCGTCCGCTCTTCACGCAAATGGACCGAGCGGAGACCGAGCGCAGGGAATACGAGCAACTCGCCCGCACGAGCGCCGAAGCCCAACGCCAGCTCGATCGACTCGATGCCCATTTGGCCGGCCTCGAGCGGCAGGCTGAGGCTATTCGAGCCGAAGCGCGAAGACTGGGCGTACCAGCGGGCTGGCTTCGACGGTAGGACAACGTCCCCCCACCGGGAACGCCGCGCTACCGCCCGCGCCAGGATGATTCCGTCAGATTAGTGCAGGTGCGGCCCCTCCATCTCCGGCAGCAACTCGATGCCCGCCGCGCGCGTCTGGCTGCGGAGCTCCGAGATCTCCCCGTCGAAGAGGGCTCTGAGGTCGTCGAGGACCTCCTCGATCGCATGCCGAGTCTGCCGCACGTAGGCTTCATCGGCCGAACTCGGCGGATCCCACGAAGAAGTCAGACGCATCATGGCTGTGCTCACCTCGGCCATCGCGTCATTCTGCGCTACGATGCCCTTGACGTCGGGCGGCGTTCGCAGACGTCCCTCGAGGGCAGTGAGCTTCTTGCTGATCTCACCTCCCATCTCGACGAGTCGCCCGTATGGATCCTGCTCGGCCTCCTCGCCTTCCTCGGCAGGGGCCTCAGCGGCAGGCTCCTCGTGCAAACCGGCAGGCTCTTGCCCTGCTTCTGCCTTCTGGGCCGCCTGGGCCTTCTTCACGATAGTTTCAATGTCGGCGCGCGTCTCGATGATTTGGACCACCGCATCCGCCACGGCCTCCTGCAATGAACCCGTTTCGAGGATAGTCGTCCATTTTGCTGCGTAGTCTGCCTCGGTCGCGGAGGAGCGAGGATCTGGGAGGATCTCGATCGTACCCTCGACTGCCTGGTCGCCGAGCGAGATCTTCATGGCATAAGTGCCGGGCGGAACCTCGGGGCCGCCCCCGAACAACATCTCCATCATCGGATCACCACCGCCGGGAGGCTGCTTGAAGCCGTCTCGGCGGAGGTTCCAAACTGCCCGGTTCAGCCCTGCCTTGGCCGGGCCCTTCATGGACCGAACCTTCTCGCCTGAGGCGTCAGTGATCGTGATGTCGACCTGAGGCCCTCCACCGGGGCCGGCCACTCCCATCATTTCGGCCATCGCAAGCATTTCCGGCGACGGCGCTCCAGCGGAAGGTCCCGCAGGAGCCCCTCCTTCGCCCTCACCCTCCGGCTGTTCCTCGGGATGGATGGAGTAGGTGATCATGGCGCCATACGGACGGTTCTCCCCGAGAAACTCCCCCTGCATGGAGAACATTCCGCCCGGCGCGAAGAAGGGGCGGTACTGCTGCGCTGGAGGAAGCTCGAAGAGATGCAGCGGCTCGGCCAGTACCTCGGAGGAGGCGCTGCGGAGGGCCCGAATGTCGTCGAGGATGTAAATCCCGCGGCCGTGTGTAGCGATGACCAGGTCATGATCTCTCGGATGAACGATGAGGTCCATTACCGATGCCGTCGGGACACCATGCGTCCATTTCACCCAGCTCGAACCCCCATCTTGTGAAAGGAAGAGGCCGAATTCGGTACCCAGAAACAGCAGGTCTCTGTCGACGGGATCCTGCGCAATCACCAGGACGTAGCCATCGATATCGTCGGTAACGAGGCTGGTCCAGGTGGCACCGAAGTCGTCGGTGCGGAACGCGTGCGGCGTCCAGTCGGATCGCCGGTGATCCTCGAGCACGACGAACGCGGTGGCGGCATCGAACTTGGAAGGCTCCACGTGAGGGATCCAGGCGTGTGCCGGCACGCCGGGCAGGTTGGCCTCGAGGCTCGACCAGCTCGCACCTCCATCCTGGGTAACATGCAGGCGGCCATCGTCGGTGCCGACCCA
>CALAKE010000388.1 GCA_937922775.1 uncultured bacterium
TTTGAATCAGCGTTCTCGCGCTTTCGGAGAGATCTTCGGGGAGAGCGCTCCAGTCGGGCTCCCTGCTGAGGATCGCCACAAAGGTGTCGGATGCGGTTTCCAAATCAAAGGGGCGACGGCCCGTCAGAGACTCGTAGAGCACGCAGCCGAAGGCCCAGATGTCGGTGCGCTGATCAGCCTCTTGGCCACGGATCTGCTCCGGGCTCATGTAGGGAATCGTGCCCATCAGCGATCCGTCGACGGTCAGTCCCGTCGGGCCGGAGGTCTCCTCGAGCTTGTCCTTTCCCGACTCAGGGGCTTTGGCGATGCCGAAGTCGAGAACCTTGACCTTCCCCTCGGCGGTGATCTTCAGGTTGGCTGGCTTCAGGTCGCGGTGAACGATGCCCTTCTCATGTGCCGCCTCCAGCGCCTGCGCCATCTGGCGGGCGATCTCAAGGGTATCCCCGGTACTCTGCCTGCCCTGTGCCAACTTGTCCTCGAGAGTGTCGCCCTCCACCAGCTCGAGCACGAGGAAGCGGGTGCCCTCATCCTGCTCGAGGCTGTAGATCGCGGCGATATGGGGGTGGTTCAACGAGGCGAGGAGCTTGGCCTCGCGCTCCAGGCGGGCGAGCCGTTGCGGATCTGCGGCGAGCTCCTCGGGCAGCAGCTTGATGGCGACCTCGCGCTCGAGGATCGTGTCGCGGGCGCGGTATACCTCGCCCATTCCACCCGCGCCGAGGGGCGCGAGGATTTCGTAGTGACCGAGTGATTTCCCGACCACGGTGCCCCCTATGCATCGGAAGAGAACACGCCTACCGTATCCGCTCACCGCGGGAGGAACAACGAGGAACAACAAGGTCGATTACTCGCTTACGATTCTGATTGTTGTCGCCTGAACCCCTGGAGTAGGATCAAATTCGGACCTTGCGCACTGATTTTGGTCGCTAGGGACTGAGCTCAGTAATGGCATTCATGGGATTGAGCTCGGTTCTTCTGGATTCTGTGGGGTGCCGGTTCCATGTCGCCGGCAGGGGCCGCACGGGGAGGATGGGCACAATGCGAGTCAAGAGACCTCTGTTGGTGCTGCTGTTGATCCTGCTCTTCGCGGGCTCAAACGGAGCTGCCGGCTCCGCGGGGACCAGCGTCCCGCAGTTCGTCGGGGCTGCCTTCCTCGAGTTCGAGAAGCTCGCCCCCAGCCCTGGCGCATCTCAAGACTTCTTCGGCTACTCCGTAGCCGTGTCCGGCCATTTCGCGATCGTGGGGGCCTACGGGGACGACCAGGCGGCGAACGGGGCCGGTGCAGCCTACCTCTTCAACGAAATAGAGGGTGGTCCGAGCAACTGGGGCCAGATCGAAAAACTCTTCGCAAGCGACATTGCCTCGGGTGACCAGTTCGGCTATTCCGTCGCGATCTCCGGAGATACGGCGGTAGTAGGAGCCAACCATGCCGACGCTCCGGGGCTCGCTAGCTCCGGCGCGGCTTACGTCTTCGCGCGGAATCAAGGGGGGACGGACAACTGGGGCCAAGTGAAGAAGCTGACCGCCAGTGATCGCGCGGCCGACGACCAGTTCGGCTACTCCGTGGCGATTTCAGGCGACACGGTTGTCGTGGGATCACCCTGGGACGACGATGGCTACTCCAACTCCGGATCGGCCTATGTCTTCCAGCGGGACAAGGACGGAGCCGACAACTGGGGACAGGTCGAGAAGCTGACCGCGAGCGATGCCGCGGCGCTCGATCACCTCGGCTTCTCCGTCGCGATATCCGGAGATTTTGTCGTGGCGGGAGCGCCGTGGAACACCAACTCGAAGGCAAACGCCGGGGCGGCCTACGTTTTCGGTCGCGACAAGAATGGAACGGACAAGTGGGGCCAAGTCGCGAAGCTATTCGCTACGGACCTCACGGTATCGGTAGGCGACTATCTTGGCTGGTCGGTGGCGATATCGGGAGGCACGGCAGTCGCGGGTGCTTACCACTACGTGACAGACACCGGCGCAGCGTATGTTTTTGAACGCCACCAGGGCGGTCTGGACAACTGGGGGCAGGTCGCGAGGCTGATCGGCAGCGACACCGTCGCTAACGACCAATTCGGTTGGTCGGTTGCCGTCTCCGGCGACAGGGTGATAGCTGGAGCCCATCACGATGAAGATGGGTTGAACGACTCCGGTTCGGCCTACCTCTTCCAGCGCGATCGGGGCGGGGCGAACAACTGGGGCGAGACCCAGAAGCTGACTGCCAGCGACGCTGCAGCGGATGATTGGTTCGGCGGGGCGGTCGCCGTGGCCGGCACTACGGCAGTCGTAGGGGCGTACGCGAACGATGACGCGGGGTCATTTTCAGGCTCGGCCTACGTCTTCGGCGATCCGTTCTTGAAGTTCTTCAGAGGGGACCCGCCCGACGATGCTTCCCCAAGTGACGAGTCACCTGGCTAGAATCGGTCGAGATCACCCTCTCTCGCGACCTCGAGACTCTTGACGATGCCCTCGATCCAGCCGTCGGCGTCGAGGTAGCCCCAGCCCCATGAGTCGTATTTCGGTTGCAGGCCCTCCTCTTGGATCTGCTCCAGCGACATTCCGGCCTCCCACCTGCCCCGCACGAGATCGATGGTTTCTTCGAGCATGTCACGGTACGAGCGTAGCTCGACCAAGTCGGATACCGGTCCGTGGCCGGGAATGATCTTGGCGTCCTCGGGAACCGTCGGAATCAGCTTCTCGATGTTGTCGAGAATTCTCATGGCGCTGCCGCCGGCCTCGATGTCCACCACCGGGAAGCTCGAGGTGCCCGAGTTCCAGAGGTCTCCCAGGTGAAATACATTCGACTCCGTGAAGTAGAAGACCAGGTCACTGTCGGTGTGACCGCCCGGGTACCAGGTGGCGCGGATCTCCTCGCCGTTGAAATGCACCGATGCCCCGTGATCGAAGGTGATCACCGGCCAGTGTCCCTTCGGCCGGTGCAGAAGTCGCTTACGCGTGTTGGTGTGCGCCACGATGACGGCACCCTCCCGGCTCAGGATCTCGTTTCCGTCGGCGTGGTCCTCGTGGTAGTGCGTGTTGAGGATGAAGCGGAGCTCACCGCTGCTGAGCTCGGCCAACGCCGCGCTGATCTGGTCGGTGAGGGGAGCGAACTGATCGTCGATGATCAGGATGCCATCGGGGCCCACCGAGACCCCGATGTTGCCCGCCACATCCTTGGTGGCCTCGAGCATGTAGACGCTGCCGGCCACAGGATGCGTGATGATCTCGACCCCGGTGAGGTCTGGCATCTGCGCCGCGGACGAGCTCGGCTCGGCGCTGTTTGACACGGTCTCGGCGACGCTGGGCGCGCATGCCATGAGAGCCACGGCACCGACGATGATCAACAACGTTGCCACCCCGGCAAACGCCGCGGGAATCTTCGCCTCATGGGGCCGATCATTCATCAGAATCTCTCCTACTTGATGACGTGCCACTCCGACTCCTGCGGCCGGTCCAAGTACCGTAGCCCGTCCGGAGTCATCACGGCGATCTGCCCGATGCCGAGCTCCATGCCGTCCGGGCCCCACCCCGGCACTGCCACGCGAGTATGAGGCTCAAAAGCATACAGCGTGTTGAGGTAGAGCTTGTGGTGGTTGCCGACAATAGATGTCGGATAGTACCCCTCGCCTGAGGTCATTCCAGCAACATACGGCTTGGTCGGGAACATGAAGCCTCCGACCAAATAGCGGCGATTGAAGGTCGGGGGCGGGTGAAAGCCGAGCTCGGTCTCGATGATGCCCTCCTCGGGGACGATCCCCTCAGCCGCCTCGACGATCTCCTTGCCGGTCCGTCCCAGGACGAACTCCTTCGCGAACAAATCCTGGATCCGATTGACCTTGCGCAGCCCCTCCTTCATCGCTTCGGGTACGTCTGACTCCCCTTCCAGCAGAACGTAGGCATGCTGGTGCGAATCGGTCGTAAGGCCGAGGAGCATGATGTCGGTGTCGCAACTGACCACATCACCGCGCCGGATCGTGACGTTTTTACCGTTCGAAGTTCGACCGCGTCGGAAGTACTCCGGCGGGTCGTCGTATTTGGCGATGAACTCCGGGCGGCGCTGCACGACGATCGACGGGTGGTTCTCATACTCGAGGCCGAGCTCGAGCATCCGGTGCCGGAACCACCAGTTCAGGTCATCGGTCGTGGTGACATCAGGAGTGATCACGCTATTGGAGAAACCCTCCGCGATGATCTCGTTGGCGACCCCCTGGACGTGCCGGTAGACGCTGATCTGCTCGGGCGTCAT
>CALAKE010000389.1 GCA_937922775.1 uncultured bacterium
GTGGACCCCGAGGAGTCTGTTCTGACCGTCCTGCAGTCATCGGTATCGATTGGGGATCCCCATATCGCGAGTGACTCATCAAATCGGCTGAGCATGCTGTTCTCCATCTACGAAGCCCTGGTGAAGCTGGATGAGGAAGGGAACTACCAGCCCGCTTTGGCCGAGACGTGGGAGGTCGGACAGGATGCTCGGACATGGACGTTTAATCTGCGCAGCGGCGTGACGTTCCATGACGGCGAGGTGCTGAGTGCCTCCGACGTGGTCGCCACGTTAGGCCGGGTTCTGGACCCGGCCATCGGGGGCTCGTTCGGAACCCAGGGTGTGTACATCAGCTACCTGGGAACAGCGGAGATCACCGCTCTCGATGACCTGACGGTGAGGATTGTCACCGAGGAGCCGATGGCGGACCTCCTCGATCTCGTTGTGGCAATGCCTATCAGCCCGGCCGCGAAGTTGGGCCTGCTACCCGATGAGTACGTGGGCAGTGGCCCCTACAAGATCTCCGAAGCGGGGAACACGCGGCTCGTAATGACGGCCCATGACAAATATTGGGGCGGGGCGCCGATGTACCGGGAGATCCACTGGATCGTCGAACGTGATTCAGAAAAGAGAGTAGAGGCCGTGCTGAATGGCGAGGCCGATATCGCGGCTAGCATTGGACTCGAGGGCTGGCGGCGGATTACTGAGGACGGAGGAGCCCTGGCGCATGAGTGGGAAAGCGGATTGGCCATCATCTTTATGGCCAATGCCCTGGAGGGCCCGGCCCGTGATCGCCGTGTGCGGCAAGCCTTGAACTATGCCTTGGATGTGGACGAGATCATCGCCGAGATCAAAGACGGAGCGGCCAAGCGCCTCAACGGCTACCTGACCCCACACCACCTCGGCTACAACCCGGAGACTCCCGTCTATCTCCACGACCCCGACATGGCCCGACGTCTCCTCACCGAGGCCGGCCACGCAGACGGGCTGACGCTGGTCTTCGACATCCCCTCAGCGATGCCCGATGAGGCTCCCGAGTTGGCGCGAATCATGGCGGAGCAGTACAGGCGGGTCGGGATCACCCTGGAAATCGTCGAGCACCAGGACCGGGCGGCCTACTCGGAGATGGTCCGCGAAAAGCGGATCAACGACGCCGCGTGTTTCGACTCCAGTCCCCGCAGCACCTACCGCGTCCTGAGGGAGAAGCTCCATTCCGGGCTCCGGGGGCCCTGGTGGGAGGGGTACGAAAACCAAGAGGTGAATACCCTCATCGCAGAGGCACAGGCGACAGTCAGCGACACGGAGCGCCAGGCCATCTACCGGAAGATCTATACCCTCGTCCGTGACGACGCCCCGTGGATCTTCCTCTACAGCCCCACCAGATATTTCGGAGTCAGTGCTGCCATGCCGGAATGGAAGCCGAGAGCGGACGGCCTACTGATCTTCTCCTGAGGGCGGGACACCGCTAGTCGTGTGACCCGTCAGCGTCCTCGGTCGCAGAAAGCACCTCTTCGATTGACGTGATGCCGTCGCGGATCTTCCGCAAACCGCTCTGACGCAACGTCAACATGCCAGAGTCGAGAGCCAGCGATTCGATTTCGGCCGTGGTTGTTCCAGCAACAATCACGTCCCGGATCTCCTGGGTGATCGGCATTACCTCGAAAAGCCCGATGCGGCCGCGGTAGCCGGTCCCCTGGCAGTCGGGGCAGCCACTGGCTCGATAGACCTCGCGCCCGATCTCCTGGTCCGTCTCCAACCCGAACTCCTCGAGATGTTTGGCATCGAGCCGATGTGGAGTCCGACATTTGACGCACAGACGCCTGACCAGTCGTTGTGCCGCGATGAGCTGCAAGGAGCTCGAGAGAAGAAAGGGCTCAATGCCCATGTCGACCAAACGGGCGACAGAGCTCGGGGCGTCGTTGGTGTGTAGCGTCGACAGCACGAGATGCCCCGTGAGCGCCGCGCGCACTGCGATGTCGGCCGTTTCACTGTCGCGGATCTCCCCAACGAGAATGATGTCGGGATCCTGTCGGAGGAATGTCCGGAGTGCCGAAGCGAAGGTAACTCCTATCGACTCTTTGACGGGAAGCTGGTTGATGCCGGGCAAGTTGAACTCCACCGGATCCTCGGCGGTGAGGATGTTCACACCTGACTTGTTCAAGGTCGAAAGAGCCGAGTAGAGAGTGTTTGTCTTTCCGGAGCCGGTGGGCCCGGTCACGAGAACGATCCCATGAGGTTTGGCGATGGCCTTTTGGAATTGCGAACGCGACGTCGGTTCAAAGCCCAGTTTCGAGAGGTCAAGCATGAGCTTGTCCGACGCGAGCAGGCGCATCACGATCTTTTCGCCCCACAGCATCGGTGCAGTAGATACCCGCAGGTCCAGCTCGCGTGAGTTGCCCTCGACGCTCACTCGAAGCTTGATGCGCCCGTCCTGCGGCCTCCGCGTCTCGGCGATATCCAGACGACTCATGATCTTGATGCGCGCGGCAACAGGCAGCTGAATACTCTTCGCAGACTCGACCACCGTATACAGGACGCCGTCAATCCGGAAACGAACCCTCACCCTCTCCTCGAAGGGTTCAATGTGGATATCCGAGG
>CALAKE010000390.1 GCA_937922775.1 uncultured bacterium
GCAGTAGGCGCTTCATCGGTCAGGGTTGCTCTCCGCAACCAGATCGCCAGGCTCCAAACCCTCGAGCACCTGCACTGACGACTCGTTGCGTGGGCCCAGAATCACCGCCACCCTCTCGAAGCCGAGGATGGTACTGCGATAGACCACTGGCCCATCCTCCGTGGGGAAGACAGCATGCGCGGGGATCATCAGTGCGGCTTCGTGTCGCTCCGTTTCGATTCGGCCTCGGAAACGCATTCCGGGGCGCATCCTCTGCACGTCGGTTTCTGCCAACTCCATGTCCAGCCGCACGACCTTCAGCGGGTTCCGCGATGAAGATTTTCTCTGCACGGTGCGCCAGATCGAGGCCACGGTGCCGGTGAACTCGACATCCGGATGCGCATCGAGACGAATGCGGAACGATTGGCCGGTGGCCACGCGGCCGGCATCGGCCTCGTCGACTTCACCCTGAGCCATCATCATGCGTAGATTAGGAAGCTCGATGACCTCCTCGTGGCGCCAGGTCGAGTCTCCTACTTTCTTCTTCTCGCCGTTCCAGTTGGTCACGTAGATCACGGTTCCAGATCGGGGTGCCGTAACGGTCATTCGTTCGATGGCATCCTCGATTTCCCTAACCTGCCGGTCGGCGCGGTCCTGGTCGGCCTGGAGCACGGATTTCTGCGCCTCTCCCGAGCGCAGCTCGGCCTCGATTTGCCCTCTCAGGCTGAGAACTTCCTTTTCCCCGAGCTCGACGTCCAACCGAGCCTGCTGGAGAGCTCGCGCTGAAGATAAGTCTTCCGGAACATCAGCCTTGAGCATCGCTTTCCGCAGTCTTGCTTCTGCCTCGGCGAGGCGGAGCTCCTGCTGCAGGGCTTGCTGCTCGAGACTGGCAGCGAGCTTCTCCAGGTTCTTGCCCGCCGTCTCGCTCGCCGCCTGTCGCTCCAGCAGGCGACGCTCGAGCTCGGTGGTGTCGAACCCCAGCACCGGCGTTCCCGCACCGACCTCTTCACCCTCCGGGGCCATGAAGGTGATGCTGTAGTCAAACATACGCTCGACTCGTGGCGAGCCGAGCATGCTGGAGTCCTTTGACATAAGCGTCCCTTCCACCTCGACGCTGATGATCAGATCTCCGACCAGAGCCTCGCTCCAAACAACTCCCTCCTCGTCGGAAATCGCGCCGGTCGCCCACCAGCCGGCCGCCAACGCCAAAACAACCAGCGGCGCGAGCTTCTTGATCCCGCTGCCACCGAGGATGCTGTATGGGCTACGCAGGCCCTGAATGCCTAGAAAGCCCATCGTCTCGATCCTAGGGTCGTGCCAACCGCTGGGCCGTCCTCGAGGACGCACTCGAGAACATTGCAGGGGCCGAGCTGCACCGGCTCCCGGCCGCCGCGGGCGAGGATCACGTAGACACCGTCATCTTCGAAGGCGAGCGCCTCGCGCGGCGCTAGAACCACGTCACTCAGCCTTGTGGTTTCCACCTCGACCTTCACGGACATCCCAGGCCTCATGAGCTCAGGGTCGGAGGTATCGAGACTGACGGCGACACGGAAGTAGCGCTGCATCGATCGCCGACCGGACTCGTGCGCAACAGGGCTGATCTCAGTGACCACTCCCGCGACAGGGCTATCGGGGTAGGTGTCGAGGGTGCAGAGCGTGCGCATTCCCTCGGCAATCTTGCCGTCGTCCACGTCCGACAGCCGCGCCTCGACCATCATCGCCGACAGGTCGGGAATCTCCAGTACTGGATACCCTACCCATACCATGTCGCCCGCCTGGAATTTGCGGTCCTCCCTCCAGTTCTCGCCGACCACCACAATGCCATTGCGAGGCGCCTCCAGAACCATCGTCTCGATGGCACGCTGGGCCTCTTCTACCTCGCGCGCGGCCTGTGCGAGCTCGACGTTCAGCACATCGAGCTGAGCTGCACTGGCCTCCTGGGCCGCCGCCAGATCAGCCACGGCCTTCTCGTGAGCCACGCGTACCTGCTCGAGGGCGAGCTGTGCCTCTTGGAAGAGCCGACGCGATTGCACATCCTCTGGAACGTCAGCGTCGATCACCGCGCGCTCTAGCTCGATGCGAGCACGCTCAACCGCAAATTCCTTCTCGGCGAGAGTCTTGGCAACCTCGGCAGTTAGGCTTGCCAGCTCGTTGATCTTCTGCAGCCGAGCGCTCTCCTTGTCTTCGAGCTGACTAGCGATTTGCGCCGTGTCGAGCTCAACCAGACGGTCGCCTTTGGCTACCTCGGAACCGTCCTCGACGATCCAGCGAATCGTCGTTTCCCAATCAGGCAGTTCGGGGACGACAACCGGAAATCCGTATACGGCGCGCAGCTCCCCACTCAGGATGAGAGTTTGGCGAAAATCTCCCTGTCGGACGACGAGCTCGTTGGTGTACTGCTGGCCGTTGCGAACGCTCGCGCCGGTATCGTCCGCCCCTTGCACGGCACCCGAACAGCCTGACCCGACTGCGAGGGCCAAGACAAGACAGAGCGATGCCGCGGGGCGGCAAAGGCTAGGGCCGTGACTGCAGAGATAGGCATGCATCCGTTGAGTTCCTTAGTGTAAGACGGATGTCGCCGCGAATCGGTTGGCTCGATTCCTTTCTATTCTGTACGACTCGGCGCGCAGGTTCACG
>CALAKE010000391.1 GCA_937922775.1 uncultured bacterium
GGTAGCGGATCTCAAAGTCGCCGAGACGCATGTATTTCTTGTTCTCTTCCCGTCGCCGGAAGACCCGTCTCACGAGTCCCGAGTACATGAACCGCCTGAATAGCGAGCGCTTCCATTTCGGGAAACCATTCATCCTCAAACAGATCGCCTCGTGACAGACCTCCCAGGCCTCGGCCAGTGTTCCTCCGCGCCCTTTCACGGCCTCGTAGACTGCTACCTCTTGCGCAGTGATGCGAAGAAAGGTGTTTAGCACCCTCGCTCGGAGCCCCGAGATCCGTGGAATCCGCGGGATGCTCTCTTCGTACTTCCTCCGGGCATCGCGATAGAGCTCCTCTGCACCCTCTTCGCCGTATCGACCAGCAACGAAGCTCCGGACAAGCTCGGCAGTCTTGTCGAAGTCGCGGAGCAATCCCTTGCTCGTACTATCCCTGGAGTCGGTTTGCATTCAGCCCCCCACTTGATGGGTGCCTGGTCGCACCTCACACGGTCGGCCCCGCAGCGGTACAGAGCCGCTCAGCGGATCGATCACGCCGTCGTCGAGGACGAGGTTGAGGTTACCGCCATCGGCGCTGAGCGGGTCGTAGCCAGGCAGGCCCAACTCCGGACACGCTTGCCACCATCCCTCCTCACCGACGACAACCTCGGGATGGAGGTCAGAGTCGAGCTTTGCTCGGAGGCGGATCGCGCCCGCCGCGGTCTCGAGTGAAACCCAGTCCCCGTTCCCCACCCGCCTCTTGGCTGCAGCATCGGGATGGATGTGGAGGTATGGCTCGGGCACCAGGCGCCGTAGGCTGGGGATCGAGCGGTAGGATCCATGGGTGAAGGCCGCGGACTTCATGGAAGTCAGCAACAGCGGATACGCCTCGCGATCGACCGCGACCCGCTCCCTCGGCTCTTCATACCGCGGCAACGGCGCGTAGCCGTGCTTCGCGAACGTCAGCGAGTAGATCTCCATCAGCCGCGACGGCGTGTTGAACCCCTTGTGTCCTCCGGTTTCCGGCAGCACTTGCTCGTGCTTCTGGTAGGTCGGTGCCAGGGCCACGCTTATGCCTGTCGGTTGCTGGCGCAACTCTGCCATCGTCGTGCCCAGTGGTGAGACCATCTCGTCCAGAGCCGTCTCCACGTTGCCTTCAAAGAAGGCTTCGCCGAGCCCGAGGCGCACCGCGAGCTCGAACATCACGTCGAGGTCGGACCGGCGCTCGTACTCAGGAGGGACGACCGCACGACGGACCTGGATCTGGGCTCGGTCACGCCACTGGGTCTTGCCCACGAGTTCGCTCTCCCAGACCGACGCGGCCGGCAGCAGGATGTCGGCGAAGCGCGCGGTCGGGTTCTCGTAGCAGTCGATGTGCGCGTAGAACGCTAATCTTTCGAGGGCGTCGACTCCGCGGCGGGTGCCCGGATTCGAACAAATGAGGTTCCCCCCGAAGCTCACGAGGGCTTTGACCGGGTACGGACGCTCCTCGGTGATCGCCCGGTAGACGTCGTACGCCTGGACCGCCCCTGCCGGGCCCCAGCCTGGGCCGCCCGCAGGCCCGAGGGGGCGCTCGGTCGCTCCGAGACGCTTGCGCGACGAGTCGTGCGACAGGAGCTTGACGCCAGCCATCATCTTGAACGGAGCAGACGGGTAGATCACCATGCCCCCTCGCCGGTCGAAGTCACCGGTGAGGGCAAATAGGATGCAGACGGCGCGGTTGGTCTGCAACGCATCGGCGTGCTGCTCGAGGCCGTTCCAGGAGTAGTAGCAGACGGGGCCGGCAGTGCCGAGTAGCTCTGCGGCTCGCGCGATGTCCGCTTCGGGGATCGACGTCAGTCGGGAAGTGTGTTCGAGAGTGAACGGTGCCACGGTCTGCTCGAGCTCGGTGAACACGGTTTGGCATGGCACCTTGCCCACACCGGGTACGTCGACCGAGAGCCGGGCGACGAGCTCGGGCACGACCGTGTCGGACGGGTAGCACGCACGGTCCGGGTCGTAGAAGGCCAGCTCACCCGTCGACGCATCTCGAACCACGAAACGCGGGGCGACCACGCTCGCATCGTCGGGGCCCGCCTCATCGAGGTCTGCCTCCGTCAAAAGCTCGCCACAGTCCTCCCGGATAAGAAACGGTGCGTTGGTTGAACGGGAAAGAAAGGCCTCGTCGTGATGCCCTTGCGCGATCATGCAATGAACGAGTCCCAGGGCCAAAGGAAGATCCGAGCCCGGCTGCACACGGAGCCAGGTATCCGCGCGCTCCGCGAGCGGGATTCGGCATGGATCGATCACGATGAGCTTAGCGCCGCGGGCCACAGCGGCGTCAATGTCGCTCGCGTGCCGGACGTGCGTATTGTGCGGATTGGTGCCCCACAAGAGGATGCACCCTGCATTCTCGTAGTCGGGCTGCGGAACGCCGACACCGTAGGTGAAGGCAGAGCCCGAGTCCTTGTGCCAGTTGCACAGGTGAGTGGTCATGGCGATGTTCGGCGACCCGAATGCGTGGGCCAATCGCATCATCCACAGGTGATAGTCCGATGCAGGGCTTCCGCCGGGGGCCGGCCGGTAGAACACCACGGACTCGGCGCCGTGTGCTTCTCGCGCATCCAGCAGCGCTCGCGCAATCGCATCGAGCGCCTCCTCCCACGAGATCCTCTCCCACCCAGGATCCGAGGCGGTCTTGGGCCTGGTCCGCTTCATGGGGTACCGCAACCGCTCGGGGTCTGCGACGAACTCGGGCGCCGCCCTCGCCTTGGGACAGATCACTCCGCCCATCGGATGCTCCAGGTCAGGCTCGACCTCGATGAGCTTGCCGTTTTCGACCCGGCATTCGACGGGGCACCGCACCGAGCACATGAGGCAGTAGGTTTTCACGCCTGAAGTGACGGCCTCGGTCATCTCGACCCCCTTCCTTCTCTCGTCGCCAGTCGGGCTCCAGCCCCTCGAGAGTCCGTTTCTTTTGTCTGGTGCAATTACCGTACAGCAGGCCTCTGGAATAGGCAAGATGTGTAGGAACCGGCACCAGGTGGCCGGTTCCGAGTAGGACGCACAGACGTATGACAAGCAGCCCTGGCCTCGATCTTCGTGCCAAGGAACCTTCCCCTTCGCGTTGCGGTCCGACGCAGCCGCGATCTCGCCGGAGACCCGCCAAGACGGCGGAGAGGGTAGACTGGGGTTTTCCAGCAAGGAGGTTGCGACGGCCCGTATCCAAGGTGTCGCGAGCGGAGGTTCGCT
>CALAKE010000392.1 GCA_937922775.1 uncultured bacterium
GACGCGACTACCGTCGGGGGACACATCGTAGCCGCCGACGAGATGCTCCTCATGGGTGAGCCGTATCTCCTTCTTCGTCACCGGGTCCACCGCCCAGAGGTTGCTCCACAATCCCGAGGACTTGCCGTTCGGCCCCTCATCGACGAACACGGGATCGGCTCCCTTGTCCCATTCGGCTTGGATCTCCTCCGGGCGTGGTTCGTCGGCGACAAAGACGATCACCGACGCATCCGCCGACCAGCGGTAGCTGTCGATGCCGCCATCGTGGGTGGTGAGTTGCCACGCCTCACCACCGGCCAGAGGGAGTAGGAAGATCTGCGAGTCGCCATCTTCGTTACGCAGCATCGAAAGGTATCGGCCGTCGGGCGAAAACTGGAAGCTGCGGCCTCCGCGCTCACCAATGAAACGCGTGGGATCGCCACCCATTGCGGGCACCATGAAGAAGCGGGTCTCGTACTTGTTCTTGTCCCAATCCAAATGGCGCTCGGAGTAGAAGACACTCTCGCCGTCTGGAGAGATGGCGACGTCACCCAACCGCACCATGTTCAGGGCGTCGTCGACGGTCATGGGACGTTTGGCCTGCGCGGGGGATCCGAGGGTCGAGCTGCTCCCTTCACTACCAAGGACATTGGAGTCCTGAGCTGGGGTCGCTGATCCGATAGCCGCCGGCAGCAGGAAGAGGCAGAAGATGAGTAGGGCGCACCTGCACAGGAAGCCCGACGGTTGCTGGCTATTCATTTTGTTTCCTCCTCAGCGGGCGGCCGGAGGGCCGCAGGCGTGTGCAAGCAGATCGTGGAGGGAATCTCCATCCTTGCCGCCAGCGAGCCGTCTGGCCAGCTACTACCAGGGATCGCCGGGTGCGGCACCCTCTTGACTCCGTGGTGCCATGATCAGGGCACTGCGGTCAACCCCGTCGAGGTCGCCCGGGGTTTCGATCCCCAGGAGTCCAGCCAGGGTTGGAGCGATATCGACGGTGTAGACGGGGTCGGGGATATCCCCTGCGCTGATACCCGAGGCGTAAAACAGAATGGGCACCCAGGTGTCGTGATCGTAGGCTGAGCCATGCGTGCTTCCGTGATCCAGGTCGTCCAGAACCCAGGGCTCGAACTGCACCATGATGTCGGGGCTACGCCCGGGCGAGAAGCCGTGCAAGAAGCGCCGGTGGTACCTGTCTTCAGGCTCCACGCCCTCCGGTGCGAGCTCCGAAGCCGTCCAGACCTCGGCGACGTGATCACACTGCTCGAGCTGACGAGCGATCTCGTCCTCGATCTCCCTGCGCGAGAAGCTACTCGTTTCTACAGTGTCCAGATCTAAGTAGAAGTCGCGAATCACCCAGGGTTCGTCGCCGAACTTCTCCTTCAATGCCCAATGCACCTGCTGGAAACACAGAACCTCATCGACACCAGCGCGGATGCCTTCCCGTCCTTTCATCTGACGGTACTCGGGGATGTCCATGATCCCGTGGTCCGATGTTAGTGCCACTACTACGCGCTCCAGGCCTACCTTTTCGTCGATGAACTCGAAAAGATCGCCCAATATCCGATCAATGCGCAGTAGTGTGTCGACGACCTCTGGGCTGTTGGGGCCGTACCGATGCCCAACAAGGTCGAGCTGCGAGAAGCTCAACCCCAGATAGTCGAGCACGTCGTCGGCGCCCAGTTCTTCATTTTCGATCAGCGCCTCGGCGAAAAGCTCCAGGTACGGGTCGACGAGCGGCGTGTCGTACAGGGATGCGTAGAACGAAGCGTCGGGGGCGATTTCCAGGCCGCCGATCAGGTGCGGGAAGGCCGGCTGATAGACGCCCTCGTCGAGGATACCGACATCGAGATCCTCGAGATCCCAATCGACGGGGATTTGCTCCCACGCTGAGCCGAAGATCTGGTCGAGCAGCTTCTGGTCGTTGAAATCGTCAACCCACGTGCGGTCTTCCCCCTCGGGCTCATCGGAGGACCACTCCCTGTAGTAAGGCCCATAATATGAGCTCGTAATCCAGTCGCCGGTACTGTCGTCGTACCAGAAGGCGCTGTCTGCCTTATGGCCGCCCAGCATGATGGCGGCCCTGTCTTTGGCGCTCGCCGTGAAGACCTTCGATTCGGGGCTTCTCGCCTTCAGCCAATCGCCGATGTTTGAGACCTGCAGGTTGGCTGGCGACCGGTAGTGGTCCGGATCGGCGGCGCAGTAGACGCGCTCGCCGAGCTCTCGGTCGTACCAGTAGTTGCCGACGATTCCAGAATTCCGCGGGTGAGCTCCCGTGCTGATCGTGGCGTGCCCGACGCCGGTGACCGTGTTGTTGTGGTCGTGGTTGGCGTTGGTGAAGCTGACGCCCTCATCGAGGAACCGCTTCAGCCCGAACTGGAAAAGCGGCCGGAATCGGATGAAGTAGTCGGCCCGCAACTGGTCGATGGTAATGATCACGAAGAGGCGAGGCTGAGGAGATAGATGCTCGGAGACTGGCGGCAGGTACTCCTCCGGCGGTGGGCCGCAACTCGTCACTCCCAGGGCGCCCAGAAAGAGCATGGCAGACGCCGAGGTGGTTATCGCCGTGGCCGCAAATGAGTACTTGATTCGTGGCCGCGAAGCCATAGGTTGTCGGTCTCGTCCTCTCATCTCGACTCGCCCTCACTCACGAAGGCAAAGGTACACCGAATCGTGGGGCTACGCTGACTTCCCCGCTGGGCAATTTCCACGGTCTCAGGATTCCGATCTTGGACTCGGGGAACACCCCGTCCTAGAATGAGGGGTAGGCAAAGAGGGCCACATGAGAGGCTCTTCACCGAGCATCGCCTCGAGACCGGCAAAGGAGGCCACGGTGGATTTTCCGCTGGACATCACCACCCGCGATACACATCTGAGCGACCGCAACGCCGCGCTGATTCGCACCAAGGCTGAGGGGCTGCAGAAGTACTATTCGCGTATGACGGGCTGTCGCGTAGTAATCGACGGCCCCGGTGATCGCCATCGCAGTGGCGGGCCGTTCAAAGTGCGCGTCGAGCTCGAAGTGCCTGGTACCAACCTCGTTGTCGACAAACAGGTGGCTGAAGACATCGAGTCAGCCATCCGCAGTGCCTTCGACGCCGCCCGGCGGCAGGTCCAAGATTACGCCCGTGTCCAGCGGGGCCAGGTCAAGAGTCGCAGCGAGGACGACGCCGGAGAATAACGGGGCCCCCGCTACCTCTGGATGAACTGGTAGGTTCCGCCGGCGAGCATGCGCAGCGCTTCGTCGACGGCCGTTTTGAGCTCTCGGTCGTAGCCATCGAGCTCATCCTGAGGCGTGTTCTCTACCCAAACGTCGGGTGCGACACCATAGTTCTCCAGATTTACTCCGTAGTTGTTGGGTTGCGTTGGGTCATATGTCACAACCAGTGATCCCGGCGTGCGTATGCGGCCCCCATTGATCAAGCGGTAGCTGCCCGTCGCGATGACCGCCCCGGCGGTCGGAGTGCCGACGATGCGGCCGAGCTCGAGGTCTCGAAAGCCCATGGGCGTCACCTCGCTGTCGGAGCCAGAACGGCGATTGATCAGCATCACCTTGGGCCCCGCGATCGCTTGACGTGGCCGGCGTCCAGTCTCTCGCGAGCCCCATCGATAGTTCCAGTACTCATATGGGCGTCGTTCGAGGATGTCGAGAAGCTGCTGATCGATGTTGCCGCCTCCGTTGTAGCGAATGTCGACAACGATTCCCTTGGCGTTCCAGAACCTGTCGATCTCGTTTTCGAAACGCGCCAGCGAGGAGCGGTTCATCGCCCTTATATGCACGTATGCGATCCGCCCGTCTGAGACCTCCTCGACGTACGCTCGGTTCCTTTCCACCCACTCCTCGTACTTGATATTGCGCAGGGAGGGCACCGTCCGCACGCGGATCTCATGCTCCGCTCCGCCGCGGGTGCTCGAATCGAGGCCTACAGCGACGTATTCGTTGAGGACGTGATTGAGAATCCGCCAGTAGTTTTCCGTGGGTGCGATGGGCTGCCCGTCGATCGACGTGACCAGGTCGCCTACTTCGAGGTCGATCCACTCCTTATCGGCTGGGCCCTCTCGATACACATGGGTCACTACGAAATCCCCATCGCGTGGCGCCATCTCGAAGCCGAGGAATCGGGTTGTGTAGGTCTCGGGCATATCGACTCCGCTGGGCCCGCTTACCCCGGTGTGAGAGGCATTCAGCTCGCCGATCATCTCGTTGGTCAGGTCATAGACATCCTGATTCTGGCCTACGTAGCGCAGCAGCGACTCGTAGCGCTCGCGCACCGATGCCCAGTCGAATCCGTGCATGTTCGGGTCGTAGAAGCGATACTTCATGATGCGCCACGATTCGTCGAAAATCTGGCGCCACTCAGCCCTCTTGTCGACAACTACGGTGAAGTTGAATTCGACACGCTCCTTGCGATTGTCGAGGTTTCCGCCTACCAGCGGCATGCTCCAAACCGCGCCGTCCTGCATCCAGAACAGGGTTCGCGTGTCTTTGGTTGGCGCCGAGCTCTGGAAGCTGCCTGAGGCGAGGCGTTCGCGATCCTTACCGTCGAGGCCGATCGAAAACAAAGCGGGGCCACGCTCGTCGCTGCTCAGGAAGTAGATCGTCTCGCCGTCCGCCGACAAAAAGAACTGGGTGATGCCATCGTCGCCCTCGGTGAGCTGCACGGCACGACGATCGATACCGTCGGTGTCGACAGTCAGAGCAGGTGGCATCTCGGCATCCTGCTCGCCTCCCTCGCCGGCCGCGCCACTGTCTTCCTGCTCGGTGTCTCCCCTCTTCATCCTTTCGCGGACCAGAGGATCATCAGGATCCTCGGTGAGTCGGGCCAAGCTCACCGGCGTGAGCAAAATAATCCTTGGGTGTGCTGCGTTCAGCCTCTTTGTTGCGCAGTGCCATGGAAACCAGTCGCCGGTTGTTGGCGAGTGAGTGAT
>CALAKE010000393.1 GCA_937922775.1 uncultured bacterium
TTCGAGAGTCTGCTCGACGGCCTGCCGGCAGTCGTCGGGGAGACGCACGTCCGAGCGGATGAACAGCGCCTCGCCGCCAGCTCCGTTGATGGCCGAAGCGATCTGTTCGCCCCGCTCCTGGTTGCGCCCGGTGATCACGACCGTGGCCCCTTCCTTGGCGAATAGCTCGGCAGTGGCGCTACCTATGCCCGAGTTCCCGCCCGTGATCAGTGCGACCTTGCCATCGAGTTTCATCGGGAAAATCCTCCTGCGGTGGTTTCGTAGCGCCTGGCGCGTTGCGCGCAGGCTTGAAGTCCCCTATTCATGAGTCCACTGGCTGCATAGGCCGCCCGTGGTTTCCGCTCCGTCCATCACGTAGACCTGGCCGGTTGCGAAACCGGCGTCTTCTGAGGCCAGGAAGGCGAACAATGCAGCGATTTCCTCCGGTTTGGCGTGCCGGCCGAGGGGGATCTTGCGATTAACGGCCGCTAGCATGGCGTCACTGTACTCGGCACGCTGCATTGGCGTCAGCACATATCCCGGAGAAATGGCATTGACCCGGACCGTGGGGGCTAGCTCGAGCGCCATCGCCAGGGTGAGCGGAATGACTCCGCCCTTGCTGGCGCTGTAATCGGCGTAGTGCGGGTAGCCGATATTGCCGGCGGTAGAGGCGGTGTTGAGGATCACGCCGGAGCCCTGAGCGACCATGTGGCGAGCCGCCGCCTGCGCCACCAGGAATACCCCCTTGAGGTTGACCCCCACCACCTTGTCCCAGTTTTCTTCCGTGATCTCGAGGAAGTCGTGGCGGATGCTGATGCCGGCATTGTTGATCACCACGTCGAGCGACCCCATACGCTCGATCGCCTCGCCCACCGCCGTGCGCACCTGCTCGGAATCGGAAACGTCGGCGTCGATCACGCCAGCCAGCGCAGGCAATTCCGCAGCTACCCGTTCGCGCGCCTCGGCACTCTGATCGAGCACGCAGACGGCACAGCCTTCCTCCAAGAAGCGGGTGGCTGTGGCTTGCCCGATGCCGCTGGCACCCCCCGTGACCAATACGCTCTTGCCCTTCAAGCCTCGCATCGATGCTCTCCTGTGGATCGATGGACCGGTGCGTAGGGCACCGAGATTGCCAACCTCACCCAAGTGCTACTGCGCAGCAGGTTATTTCTTACGCGCGGCCTTCTTCCTTCGTAGCTCAGCGAACAACGGATCGATACGCTGCAGCCCTTGCCGGGTCCGTTTGGCGTCATAACCAAACCCGACGCGTAGGTAGCGGCCGATTCCGAAGTGATCACCCGGTGTGATCAGCACGGATTGTTCCATGCGCAGGCGGTTGAAAAGAGTAGTGGACGAAATCGGCAGCCGGTATCTGACGGTAGCAATCGCGCCTGCCGCCGGCGCGGCGTAGTCGAGGATGTCGCCGTGTTTCTTCTGCCAGTTCTCCACGACGGGAAGATTGGCGGCAACGATGTCTTGAGTCCGCCGCAGAATCTGGTCCCTGCGCTTCGGTTGCATGGCGATATCCGCAAAGTGATCTGACGTGCACGACGGCGTCACGGTCAAGTAGTCGTGATAGTGGCACAGTCTGTCGATGAGCTTCGGCGGCGCGACGATCCAGCCCGTGCGCAACCCGGGCAGGGCAAATGCCTTCGAGAGGCCGCCGGTGACTACCAGTTTGTCGTAGCGCCCCTGAAAGGACGGCGAAAGCGGCCCCGTGACTTCGGCGCCCCGATAGATCTCGTCCGCGACGATCCACGCGCCGACCCGTCGCGCGGCATCAACGATGGCCGACATCTCGTCTTCGCTGAGCACATAGCCGGTGGGGTTGTTGGGGTTGGTGACGACAATGACCCGGGTGGTCTTCTTGATGGCCTTTTTCAGGCTGTCGACATCGAGTTGCCACTTCCAGCCTTTCGCTGAGCCGCGTTTCAAAACCAGCTTGAAGGGGTCGGCGTGCCGGCCGTAGGCGCGGGCCATCCCCCAGGCCTGCATGTAGTTGGGCAACATGACGGCGACGCGATCGGTCTTGCCGATAAGGCCCCACAATGCGATGTAGTTGGCTTCCGAACCACCATTGGTGACCAGAATGCTGGCAGGATCGTCGAATCCATGGAAACGGGCGATATTGCGTCGTAGGCTTTCACGCCCTCTCGAGTGCGGGTAGGCGAGGGGCAGTTCGTCGACCTCAGCACGTTGCTTTTCGCTGGCTGCGAGCTCCCCCAGTCGCAAGGGAAGCACGCCGCTTTCGGAGAGGTTGAACCTGACCTCATTCTCGTACAGGCACTGTGTTCTCTCCATCTGGAAGCATTCGATCTTCATTGAGTGTTCCCCACGTTTGGCAGTGTCCGGGAATTCGGCTTGATCAACGGTAGGATAAGCGAGCCTGCGGATGCGGTCGACTTCGCTGGTAGCTTGGATTGGAGTGGATGATTGCCCCGCTGCCGCCTCCGGAACACTCGAAGGTGGATGAAGTGGGCGTCTTGGTCAGGTGGCCCTGAGACGGGAATTGAATGCTGATAAGCTTCGGCGACGCAGGGATCGAACCCGTTCCTCAACCGCTGGAAAGGAAGGGTGGACGATGACAGCGGCAGACCAGCCTGGTTTCATCTCTCGTAGCTCGCAGATGTTCAGCGACAGCCAGCTAGCAGAGATTCATGACGCGTCGCTCGAAATCCTCCGCCGCACCGGGGTGCGCGTTCAGGATAGCGAGGCTCTCGACCTTCTCCACGATCACGGTTGTCTCGTCAGCGATGGAGACTTGGTGAAGTTTCCGGCGGCGGTTGTCGAGGATGCGTTGTCGCACGCTCCATCCCGCATCGTGCTGTGCAGTCGCAGCGGCAGTCCTTCTGTCTGCCTGGAGGGACAGCGAACGTTCTTCGGCACCGGCTCGGATCTTCCGCACACGCTCGATCTCGAGACCGGGGCGCGGCGATTGTCACGGCTTTCCGACGTCAAGGATACGGCACGGCTGGCGGACTCCCTGCCGAACCTCGACTTCGTGATGTCGATGGCTCTGCCATCGGACCTGACGCCGGCAACCTCGGACCGGCATTCGTTCCTGGCGATGATTACCAACACCAGCAAGCCGGTCGTCTTCACCGCATGGGACGAGGCCGGCCTGGCCGACATCATCGCCATGGCCGAATCTGTCGCCGGCGGAGCCTCTGAGCTGGCTCTCAATCCGTTCCTGCTCGCCTACCTCGAGCCCAGCTCGCCGCTGCAGCACTCGGAGGTGGTGCTGCGCAAAATGCTCATGATGGCCGACCGGCGGCTTCCATTCGTCTACGCGCCGGGTGGGGTCGATGGTGCGTCGGGCCCGGTGACGCCGGCGGGCAGCCTGGTGATGGCTAATGCTGAAGTCCTGAGTGGCCTTACGATCGCTCAGCTCCGTCAGCCGGGTACGCCCGTGGTCTATGGATCTGGCAACGGGCCCCTCGATATGCGGACCACCGTCACCGCCTACGGAAGCCCGGAGTTTATGCTCCACTGCAAGGCGATGGCCGAGCTGGGACAGCGCTTCTATCACCTACCGACGTGGGGTTTCTCCGGCTGTTCGGACAGCAAGGCACCCGACGTTCAAGCCGGCATCGAGAGCTCTCTGTGGATCCTGTGGACTGCCTTGAGCGGCGCCAACCTGGTGCATGACATCGGCTATCTCGAGTCGGGGATGACCTGCTCGTACGAGATGATCGTGATCTGCGACGAGATCATCAGCTTTGTGCGACAGCTCCTGGGCGGCATCGAGCTGACACCTGAGACGATGGCACTGGATGTCATCGACGAGGTCGGTCCTGGTGGCGATCACCTTTCCACCGACCACACCCTGCGGCACTTCGAGGAGTGTTGGTATCCGAATATTTTCGAGCGGTTCTCACACCAGTCCTGGACCGAGGCGGGGCAACCGTCGGCTGTTGAATCGGCGCGACAGGCGGCTCGTGACGCCATCGCCAACCACACTCCGGAGCCGCTACCCGAGGCCACCGTCGAGGTCCTGGAAGGAATCGTCGCGGCAGCCGACCATACTGCCGGGATCTCGCAATAGCGTGCCGGGGTCTAGTGATCCGGAGGGAGAGCATCAATGAACGTGCGCATCACCCACCGAGGTGTTCCATTCCTGTTCTTTGCCGCAATGGTCGTCTTGACAGCTTGTTCGCCAGGCACACCGGGCAGCTCTGGCCACTACGGCTCCGACCTCGACGGCTCTCTGGCCGACGACGGCATCGAGTTTCGCGAGGCGTGGATCGAAATGCCCGACGGCGTTCGGCTGGCGGCCGACCTCTGGATTCCCGAGGGCTCCGATGCCGAAGCCACATATCCCGTGCTGTTGGAATACCTGCCCTATCGGAAGAATGAATCGCGACCACGCAGCTACTCGACGTACTCCTACTTCCTCGAGCACGGCTACGTGGTCGCACGGGTCGACATCCGTGGCAGCGGCAATAGCGAGGGCAAGCTGATCGAGTACGAGTACACCGATCAGGAGCAGGAGGACGGCGAGGTTGTCATCGACTGGCTCTCGACGCAGTCGTTTTCCAACGGCAACGTCGGCATGTTCGGCATCTCCTGGGGCGGGTTCAACTCCATCCACATGGCGATGCGCAACCCGCCGGCGCTCAAGGCGATCATCGCCATCGATGCCACCGACGACCTGTACGAAGACGACGTCCACTACATGGACGGCATCGCCCACGTCGATGCCTACGAGGCTGGCCAGGACTTGGCCAATATCGTGCCGGCGGGGCCCGGCTACATCATTGACGATGCCTACTTCGAGAACCGCTTCGATACGAAGCCTTGGATGTTGATCTACAAGTCGCAGCAGCTGGACGGCCCGTTCTGGGACCGCGCCTCGCTCAACACTCGATATGAGTCGATCAAGATCCCCACGTTCGTGATCGGGGGCTGGTACGACGGCTATCGCGACAGCGTGCCACGCATGCTCGAGCACATGGACGCGCCGGTGAAGGCCATGGTGGGACCCTGGGCTCACTCTTTTCCGCACAACGGCTACCCGAAACCGCAGATGGAGTGGCGCCACGAGGCGGTGCGGTGGTTCGACAAGTGGC
>CALAKE010000394.1 GCA_937922775.1 uncultured bacterium
GCAACGCGCACGCCGATCTCGTGGGTTCGCTGGGCCACGTTGTACGACATGATGCCGTACGTCCCGGCCATCGAGAGCAACACCGCGATGGCGGTGAACAGGCCGGTTAACACCGTGATGAAATAGCGGCCACGCAGGGAAGAGTCGAGGACGGTCCCCATGGTGCGGATGTTCGACAATGGAATGTCGCGATCGAGCACGGCCAGCTCCCCGCGGATTGTCTCGACGAGGCTCACGGGATCGACCCGGGATCGGGCCACGAGATACGCGCCGGCGAAGGGATTGGCGTCGTAGAGCCAGTAGATTTCAGGCGCCGATCTTCGCTCTGGACCTGTCTGCCGAATTCCCTCGACGAGGCCCACGACTTCAGCGATCCAACGCCGCGGGGTCTCGATATTGTAGAGGCGCTTGCCGATAGGGTTCTCGCCCGGCCAAGCTCGCTCAGCCATGGCCCGGTTGACGACGACCCTCCATTCCTGCGTTGGGCTCTCCGGGCCCCAGTCGGGAATGGAGACCTCGCCCCCGTCAGCCTCGGTCAAAATCCGTCCGGCGAGCATCGGAATCCCCATAGCCTCGAAGTAGCCGGGAGAGATGAAATTCCTCCAGGCGCCCCGCTTCTGCCCACTTGGATCGAAGGTCTCTCCCTCGAGCAAGTAGTACTCATAGGTGCCGGTCTCGAGGGGGAGTTGTGCGGTTACCGCTGCTCGTTCCACATCGGGGTGGGCGTCGATCCGCTCCAAGAGCTGTTCCCAGAAGACGATTCTGGTGGCCGGGTCCTCGTACTCGCCACCCGCGAGCAGCACGTGCGCCGTCAACACTTGCTCTGTGTCAAAGATCTGAGGAGTGGTGAGCACATTCTGCAGGCTTCTGAAAAGAAAGACGGCCCCATTGGTCATCATCAGCGCGATCGCCAGCTGGGCGATGGCCAGCCGCCGCAGGGTAGCGTTGCGCTTCTTCACGCCCGACCGTGCGCCGGCACCCTCCTTGAGCGCGTCGACAACATCCGTCCGAGCTGCGTTGTGGGCCGGCGCGAGGCCGAACACCAAAGCCGTGAGTAACGACAGAGCGAGAGCGAAGGCGAGAATGGCACCGTCGATAGCTACGCTATCCACTCTGGGAAGGTCGGGTGGCAACAGCCCCTTGAGGGCGTCCAGGCTCCACACCGCCATGAGCACGCCGGTCCCCCCCGCGAGCACCGCAAGCAGCAGGTTCTCAGTAAGCAACTGCCGGATCATGCGCCATTTTGCCGATCCCAGCGCCAGCCGCACCGCCACCTCGGATTGCCGCCCCGCCGCCCTCGCGAGCAGCATGCTGGCAACATTGGCGCAGGCGATCAGAAGGACAAAGCCAACGGTGCCGGCGAGAAGGAGAAGCCGGCCGGCAGCGGAGCCGAACACCTCGACCACGAATGGCTGCAGCCAAACCTGAGTGCGTGCGTTGGTCTCGGGGTACAGCTCGGCCAGATTCGAGGCGATGCCGCGCATCTCCTCCTGGGCAGCCCGCCAATCAACTCCTGGGGCCAGCCTCCCCACCGACAGAAGCCAGCTACCACCGCGTGCCGAGTTGTCTCGCGTCAGCGTGCCCGGGTAACCCTGGATGGGGTACGGCGTCCAGAGCTGAAACGAGCTGCCACGTGACCAGACGGAAAGGAAGACGAAGTCCTCAGGCATCACCCCGACCACCTCGTGCTTCTCACCGCTGAGGCTGATCTGATTCCCGATGACTTCCGGGTCGCCCCCGTATCTGTCCTGCCACATGTCGTGGCTCAGGATCACTACGCGGCCGCTGCCATCGAGCTCCTCCGCGTCCGTGTAGAGTCGTCCGATCTGCGGCTCGACACCGAGCGCGCGCAGCAGGCTGGCGCTGCACAGCACGCCGGACACCAGGACAGGCTCGCCGTCACCAATGTTGAAGACGTACGGGTTGTAGACTCCGAGCTCTTCGAACGATCTGTTCCGCTCGCGGTAGTCCCAGTAGTTGGGAGAAGTCAGGCCGTAGCGACTGCGGCTGGCAACGTCGGTACGCCAGACGTGTACGAGACGGTCCGACTCCGGGTAGGGGAGCGGCTCGAGAACAACCGCTTTGAAGATGCTGAAAATCGCGACATTCGGGCCGATGGCAATGGCGAGGGTGGCAACGACGAGCAACGTGAAGACTGGACGACCGAGAAGCTGCCGGGCGGCAAATTTGAGGTCCTGCCTCAGGTGGTCCAGGAGGGGCCCGAATCCCTTTCGTTGATCGGTCTCCCGAGGGGACCGCCGACTCGAAAGCCGCCTTGCGGCCGAGCGGGACCCGAGGTCGATCGCCTGGCGCCAGTACCAGAGCCAACCTCTCAGTCGTGAGCTACCGATCACCAGGTTGCGGTGCTCTTCCCAGAGATCACCCAGGATCGAATCCCGAACCAGGCCCTCGGGCAGAAACAGGCGGAGGAGAGCGGAGGCCCAACGCGGCGGACGAGTCTTGCGTCCTTGCATGATCAGTCCCTCGCGAGCTCTTCTTCGAGTCCACGCCAGAGGTTCAGGAGCGCGGCGCGTGAGTCCTTCAGTGCCTCCACTCCGCTGCCCGTCACCTCGAATCGTCGCTTGGGGAGCCCGCCGCGCTCCGAGGTCGCCGCCTCGATGCTCCAGCGCACCATGCCCTTCTTGTTGAGTCGATCGAGGGCGGTGTAGAGGGCTCCGCGCGAAACGCTCCTGCCGGCACTCTGCTCGAGCTCTTGGGCCACTCGGGGCGCATAGGCGTCCTTCTTGAGCTGAAGGATGGCCAGCAACACCATCTGCTCGAATTCGCCGGGGTAGCTCTTGTTGCCCATCTTGTCTATCTCCAGCCTGTCGGCGTTGTAGTCAGTGTCTACGTTGAAAACCGTGTCTACATCGTAGACACTAAAACCAGACTCGTCAAGCGGCTTTTGGAGCCTCATGCCGACGAGGCGGGAAGATGCTCACGCACGACGGCACATACAAGGGCAATGACGCGATGAAAGGCGGAGGCCAAGGAGCTGTACTATGCCGGCATGGCGGCGGTACGACGGGGCACTGCGACTGCCCTACTGCGGCACGCCTCTGGACATCTCTGCTCCCCGGGTGAGGTCACGATGAAACAAGCAGCGCGACTGTCTGTTCTCCTTCTCGCCACGCTGATCCTCCTCGGCTGCACGCAGCCCGAAAAGACCTACTACGCCATTGAGATGGCCGGCAGCCAGGTCGGATTCATGGAGGTCGCGCAGCGACCAGGCGAAACCGCACAGGATCCAAGAGGCGAGACGACCACCCACATCCTGCTGCGCCTGACACTCCTCGGTCAGCCGCTCGACCTGACGATTCACGAAGAGAAGAGATTCGACCCAGATACGGGCCGAGTCGCCTACATCGAAGGCGAGATACGGACAGCACAGGGGACGATCGGAGCCACGGCCGAGATCGACGGCAATGAAATCCACTACACGCCGCTTGGCGGTGCTGAGCCGATCATCATCTCGTTGGATCCCCAGGTCTTCCTGGACGAGGGTGAGATCGTGATTCACCTTCTTGAGCATTTCGCCGGCGGGCAAGGCGAACCAGTCGAGGTCAAATCGTTCGATCCGGCGATGGGGCGCATCCTCGAGCGCACCTACACGTTGGTGAGGCCAGAGACCGTTCTTTCGGAGGGAGCAGAGTACGAGTGCTTTCTTCTCGAGGTAGAACACGTCACAACCGGCACGACTGAACGCCAGTGGATCGATCCCGAGAGCGAGATGTTGATCCGCAGTGAATCGTCCGACGGAACCGTCATGTACTTGGCTGATTCCAGCGCCCCACTCCGCATCCAGCGGGCCAGCATCGACAGCCTGATTCTGGCCACGGTCGATGCGCACATCGAGGACGTGCAGAACATCTCGTACATGGAGGTACGGGCGAGGATCAGGAGCCGGGGCGAAGTGGTCACGGTCGAGGGGCTGAATGTTCCGGGGCAGAGGTTCGAGGGCACGGTCGAGCACAATCTCATCGACGGGGTATTCGAGATCGAGCACATCCGCTACGACGGCCACGGGGCGCCTCCATTCCCTGCCGACCTCGAGGAGGATCCTGAATTGCAGCCTTATCTGGAAAGAGGATTTTTGATCGAAGCTGACGATCCCGTGTTGATAGCCAAAGCCCGAGAGTTGACAGAGGGCGCCGAAGATTCTTGGGGTGCGGTGCGTCGCCTGGCCGATTGGGTTGGCCATGAAATCGAGGGCGCAATCTCCCTGGGCTCGGCCCGTCAGGTTTACGACAGCCGTAAGGGCGAGTGCGCCGGCCACACCCGACTGTTCACTGCCTTTGCTCGTGCTGTGGGCATTCCTGCCCGCATGGTCTCAGGTGGGGCCTATACCGGCATCGAGGGCGGCAGCTTCGGACAGCATGTCTGGAGCGAGGTCTTCATGGGAGAGGCCGGCTGGATTCCTATCGACACTACCTTCCGGGAATCAGACTATGTCGATTCCGGTCATATCCGCCTAGGCGGGATGACCGGTTTCCAGCCGGAGGAGATCGAGGTGCTGGACTTCCGGGTCGGGGAGGCCCGGTAGATTCCAGCGGTCAGTCTGGGGAACAGAGCCCTCTGCTTTTCCGAATGCTCTGAGCTTATTGCTGAGTAGAGAGGCGAAGGCAGGCGCAATGGTTCCTCGGGAGCGATAACCTAGGCGCATGCACGCCGATCCTCAGACGCTGACGACGGCAATCGTCGTCCCCTGCTACAACGAAGCTGATCGCTTCAACGTGGATACCTTCGTCGAGTTCGTCGAGGCCCGGTCGTGGCTTACCTTCGTACTCGTCGATGACGGCAGCACGGACGGAACGAAAGACCTCCTTGCCGAG
>CALAKE010000395.1 GCA_937922775.1 uncultured bacterium
GAGCAGTACGCCAGCGCATTCCGGTTGTCGAACTACCGGCGCATGAACGGGAATTCTCGTCAACAGTGCCAACGCAGCGAGAGCTTCCTGTTCACCGTCAAGGAGATCATCGACGCGGCCGTGGCCGGCGAGCGGGCACCGTTGTCTCGGTGCTACGTCTACAACTCGAAGCTACTCGAGTTGACGCTCAGGGATCGCGACGTGGTTGCCCGCGAGCGAGTCGAGTACGAGCTCATCGACGGCACGATCGTTCAGAAAGAGCACCGTGACCTGATCGACCTCGAGTTCCGCGTGCGCAACCCAACCACCGGCTGGTCTACCGACTTCGACCTTCTAGTGGGAACGACCGGGGCGCTGCGCGGCGTACCGGTACGGATCACCTATCAACCAAACTTCTGGTTCAAGGCCATCCTCAACCTGCACCAGGTTTCCGAGGGGCTGTCGTCGTAGCGGCAGCCCCGCAAAGCGGGCCCCCGGGCCTGCTTGCCCTCTGGGAGAGGCCAACCCTGCCCTGCGGTGGCCCTCCCGGGGGGCTACCTGCATCTTTCATCGCCCTCATCTAAGCCGTCCGCAGCTCCTTCCGGTAGACCCAGTTCGCCAAAAACAGGGCCGCGAGAACGAAGGCGGGGCCCGAGATCAGCACGTAGGTAAGCAGCGGGAAGCGGCCCCAGGCCATGACGATGTAGAAGATGCCCAGCCCGGTGAAAAGCACCGTCCCGATCCACTCCCAGCGCCAGGCGACCGCCAGCGCGGCGAGCACTATGTACACGGGGATCAAATGCATGAAGAGAGCGAGGATGGTTTGCCCGATGCTATAGCCCTCGCCGAACACGTCGAGAGAGAACAGCGACAGAAAGAGCGCGAAGAGGATGCACAGCACCCTCGGCGTCCAGAAGAGTGCCTTCTTTGCGGCGGTACTCATGGGGATTCTCCTCGACGGGATCTTGCCCGCGAATATGGAAGCTCTTGACCCGCCCGAAGTAGGCGAGGTTCAGAGCCAGGGGATAGAGGAAGTTGCGTAGGCCGCCCGGCATAACGAGCCAGCGCGCCGCCCTTTTCAGGATCTGAGGTACCGAGTAGAACTCACGAATGACCCAGTCGGCGCCCGCCTGCAACTGGTCGGCAGTCATGCGGCTCGGTGAAAAGACCGCGTGACGGTAATCGTAGCGTTCCCAATCCGTGCTGATGAGCCGCCTCTTCATGCTCTCGAACAGGGGCGTGCCGGGCAGGGGGGTCAAAATCGAGGCCTGGATGGCGTCGATACCGATCCGGTCGAGCATTTCGAGGGTGTTTCGGAACACCTCGGGCTGGTCGGTGTCGAATCCGAAGACGATCCCCGCTTCAACGAACATCCCGTGGCGGTGGATCCGGTCGATTGCCGCTCGGTATTTCTCGGGCGAGTTGAATCCCTTGTCCTGCGAGTCGAGAGCGCTTTTGTTGAACGTCTCGAGGCCGATGAACAGCCCGATGCAGCCCGCATCGCGCATGGTTGCGAGCAGGGCCTCATCATCCGCTACGTCGATCGATGCTTGGGTGATCCACTTCTTCCGCAGCGGGCGCAGCCCCTCCAACAGCTCGCCGACGTAGTCCCTGTCTTGGGTGAGGTTGTCGTCGATGAAGAGGAAAAACCGCTCCTCGAACGACGCGATCTCACGCACGACCTCGCGGACGGGGCGCTGAAAACGCTCGCCCTTGTGGAAAGCGGCAATGGAGCAGAACTTACAGGAGTTCCTGCACCCCAGTGTGGCGTACGTGGAGTTGACCGTGACGTAGTCGGATCTGTCGACGAGGTGACGAGGCAGCGTATCGGGAATGTCGCCACTCGGGTCGCCCTGGTATATGCCCCCGAGACTGCCGCCGCGGAGATCCTCGATGACCTTCTCCCACGCGCCGAAGGCGCTGCCGGCCACCACCGCGTCGACATGCTCCAGAGCTTCGTTCGGATTGAGCGTGGCGTGGAACCCGCCCATCACCACGGGTACCCCTCGCTCCCTGAACTCCGCGGCGATCTCGTAGGCACGGGGCGCTGCGGCGGTCATGGCGGTGATGCCCACCAGATCGAAATCATGGCCTTCCGGGATCTGCTCGATCTGCTCGTCGATGATCTGGACCTGGGCATCGGGGGGCGATAGCTCGGCAACCGTCAGCAGCGAGAGCATCGAGAATCGGAAGGTCTTGCCGTTGAACCACCGTCTTTCGGAGATGGCTCGCCAATGGCCAGATGCCGGTGAGATCAGAAGGATTCTCATGACCTTTGCCTCCCGTCGGTTCCCTCTCGGTATGTGGTCCGTAAGTACGCATATAGATAGTTCATATATGTACTATCGACGAAAAGAAAACGAGATAGTTTCATCCGGTGGTTTCTGCTTTTCTCTTAAGGAAGGTTTTCCCGCAGGCGTTCGAGCATATTCATCAACTGGCTCTGCTCCTCGGCGCTGAGCGGGCTCATCACCGAGCTCACAGCCGCCAGATACCTCTCTTCCACCTCCAGCAGCACCTTCTTGCCGTGCTCTGTAAGCCTGATGGCGTTGTATCGCCGGTCGCCGGGCACGGGGGTCCGAATCACGAGGTCTGCCTTTTCCATTCTGTCG
>CALAKE010000396.1 GCA_937922775.1 uncultured bacterium
TAGGGCGCGCGCAGCGCGTAGCCCCCTGAGCAGGCCCTGGGTGCGCCCCCACCGGAGAAACCAGACAACGCCAACGAGGATCAGGCCGGCTGCAGCTCCCGCTCCCGGCGCTCTTCCTCGACCGCAGCAAACTCGTCGTAGGCGGCAAGAGCCTGACCTGCATACACCATTGCCGGCCCGCCACCCATGTGCACGGCCACAGCCACCGCCTCAGCCACCTCTTCTCGGGTGACCCCCAGCTTCAGGGACTGCTGGGCATGGTAGGCAATACAGGCGTCGCAGCGCTTCGATACTGCGATCACCAGGGTGATGAGCTCCTTGGTCTTGTGATCGAGGGCCCCATCCTGGCGGGCTGCCGCGCCGAGGCCGCCAAACGCGGCCATGACGTCGGGAACGGCCCTGCGCAACGTGGCCGCGGCCTCGTTCACACATCTCGCCTGCTCCTTGTGATCCTTACCCATGCTGGCTCTCCGGAAGATAGCCCATATGTATGAAGGATGCGAAACGCGGCATCGAGGTCACACGGCAACCTGTTCGGCCCCGTATCGCGAGTACGGGCGAGTCTTGATGTCTCGACGATCGTGGAGCGCGTCGAAATATCCTGGCTACGTTCCCTCGCGATCGCGGAACGACTGCCTCTCCTCTTCCAGGTAGATGAGGACGGTGCGGGTGTGCTCGGCGATCTCGCCGAACATCTCGGCGAGCCTTTGCTCCTTCAGCTCCCCGGCCTTCTCGAGAAAGAAGTGGTAGCTCTCCTGCTGCTCGGCGCAGGCGGCGTCCAGAACGTCCCGGGCGGTAATGTCGGCGCCACGGTAGGACTCCAGCCCCGACCTCTGCCGCAATCTGGTGGCCAACTCACTCGGGCTCAGTGTAGAAGCATCGACGTAATCATCATACCGACTGGCCAGGTGATGGCTGAAGTTGCGGCTCGACTCCGAGATCGCGGCCAACACATGCGTCGCCTCGGACCCCATCACGGGCTCACCGGGAGCCTGCTCGAACCAGCTCGCCGTCTCGCGCACGTACTCGAGCGCCAAGCGGGCCATTTCCCGGGGATCGAGATCGCTGTAATCGAACGGCAACGCCTGGTCCTCCTCTAGGTCGGTTGCACCAATTCTCGCGGAAAGTGGCGGTTCCGCCAAGATCTATTTCTTGATCACTTCTCAATATTACCGTCTAGCAGCGTCCTGACCCAGAAATCATGGGTTGCGCGGCTCGAATGGGAACGCTGACTGGCCTGCAAACCATGCCGGCTATCAGGGTACAGCATGAGCTCGAAGTCCTTGTTGTTCGAGGTCAGCCAGTCGACAACCTGGATAGTGTTCTGGGCGTGGACGTTGTCATCGATGGTGCCATGCGTGATGCGCAGGCCGCCATCGTACTTGTCGATCCAGGTAAGCACCGCGCCGAAGTTGTAGCCCTCGGGGTTTTCCGCAGGCGTGTCCATGTACCGTTCGGTATAGACCGTGTCGTAGAGCCTCCAGTCCGTCACCGACGAGGCCGCAATACCGTAGTTGAAGTGACCGGCGCCGTACGTCAGAGCCATCGCGGTCGTGTATCCGCCGTAGCTACCACCGGTAATGCCAATCTTGTCCTTGGCGATGTAGGGTTGCTCGCGCAACCACTTGGTGGCGGTGATCAGATCGGTCATCTCCCACAAACCGAGCTGCCGGTGCATGAGTCCCACGCCGGCCTTGCCGAAGTGGCCCGAAGCCCGGTGGTCGACGCTGATGGTGATGACACCACGTTGGGCCCAATAGTGCGGTTGTAGGCCGAGCCAGCGGTTACTCACGCGGCCGGCGTTGGGCCCCCCGTAGATGCTGAAGATCACTGGATACTGCTTCGATTCATCGAAGTCGGGGGGCAGCACCCAGTAGGCGGGCAACTCGTACTGGCCATCTTCCGACGTGATGGTGAAGATCTCGGCACGACCCCAGGCGTAGTCGTCCGTCGCATCGGTACGTGAGTCGCCGAGCTCGCGCACCAGCGCGCCATCGCCACGGTGCAGCGTCATGCGGGCGGGCATCGTGATCGTGCTCACCGTATCGATGAAGTAGGCGCCGCCCGGAGAAACCTGAGCCCTGTGAGCACCCTCACCCTGTGTCAGCTCCTCGAGTCCGGTGCCGTCGAGCTTGACCCGCATGAGCTGCGCGTTCCAAGTCTTTCCGGGGCGTCCAGTGAAATAGACGTAGCCGCCATCTTCGTCGACCCTGGCGATGTTGTTGACCCGCCATTCTCCGGACGTGAGGCGCTGCTTCAGCGTGCCGTCGTTGTTGTAGTAGTAGAGGTGGCTCCAGCCATCGACGTTGGAGCGCAACAGAAAACCGGACCCGTCCTCGAAGTAGTAGATATCCCCGAAGAAATCCACCCACGACTCCTGTCGCTCCTCGAAGATCTGCTCCTTCTCCCCGGTCAATGGATTGCAGTTGTAGAAGCGGATGATATCCTGCCCGCGGTTCATCCACTGCACGGTCAGCGTCTTGCTGTCACGCGTCCAAAACGGCCACGCGATGTAGTGGTCGGCTTTCTCCTCGAAGTCCATCCAGACGACATCGCCTCCCGCTACGGGAACAACACCCATCTTGACCCAGGGGTTGGGATCGCCGGCCTTCGGGTAGCGCTGTTGCTCGAGCTCACCATGCTGGTCATCGGCGTGGTAGATGGGAAAGATGGGTACCGGCGTATCGTCGAAACGCATGAAGGCTAGATGAGTGCTGTCCGGTGACCACCAGAACGCCGCGTAGCGGGTGCCACGACCGAGGATTTCCTCGTAGTAGACCCAGGAGGCCCATCCGTTGTAGACCACGTCGGAGCCGTCATGCGTAAACTGGTGCTCAACAGCCTCCTTCAGGTCATAGGCGAACAAGTTGCGGTCTCGCGTGTAGGCGATCCAGCGGCCGTCTGGGGAGAAGCGTGGGTTGTTTTCTGTCGTGAGGGTCGCGGTGAGACGCCGGAAGCGGTTTTCGTCGAGGTTGTAGTAGTAAAGGTCGCCTTCGTTGTTGAAGACGAATCCCGTGAAATCCGGCGTCGTGGCGGCGGCCAACCGTGCACTGAAGCCCTCGGGCAGGTTCGCGTCAATCTCAGCGTAGTTGCGATAGGCCTCGGCGCTGCCGTCCTCTGCGCTCACCGAATAGAGGCGACGGGTGTCGTCGGCAGGATCGGTTCTCATCTCCAGGTAATGAGAGGAGTCGGCCCAACCACGAATGGTCGGGAGCGGTCCCGTTATCTGTTCTGCTTCCACTCCGGGAGGGGGGCCACCACGACCAAAACCGCGGAAGACCTGCTCATAGGTGAAGTCCTTGAGGCCGTCCTGCTTCGCTGCCACGACGGAGGACGATCCACCTGACAAGGTGAAGCTGGTGACGAGCAAAACCGCGATCAGAAGCCTGGGAGCGTTTCTCATTGCGCCTCCTGGTGGGAGCGGGGGGGAGAGGTCTCTCCACGACCGGCCGGGCCTTCATCTGACCGACCCAGGCCGGCGCCCGCTCAAATGGGCTGTCGGCTCAGGTTGACCTTAACCCTGACCGGGGGATGGGGCAACGTTGGGGTATCGGTGCATCGGCGGTATGCAGATCTTTGAACTTCCCAGTTAAACCCATCGCAGGCACCTCCCATCGAAGGGGTAAGGGGATGCTACTGCGGGTCTGCCCCGTTTTTGTCGATTTCGCCCCGGCCCCGAGGTCGCGCGGTGAGAGTGTTCGAACCGTCCGCAACAGGAGATAGGAATGAAATCCCTTTATTCCATGGCCATCTGCCTCATGGCAGCCGTGCTGATGGCTGCGTCGGCCCCTGCGATCACCCTGAGCCACGGCCCCAACGCGGCCCCTGGCCCCCTCTCTTCCGCCCAGGACCGATATCCGCGCGAGCTCATGCATGAGGATACGTTCGACGTAGGCCCGGGCGGGATGCTGCAGGTCGATGTATATGACGCCGACGTGGAGGTCGTCACTGGACCCGCCGGCGGTGCCACCGTCGGGATCTTCCTTCGCTCCAATGACATGGACTGGGCCCGCGAGATCTTCGCCGAAATGGAGATATCAACTCGGCTAGAGGGCGACTCGGTCGTCATCGAGACGACCAAGAAGCCTTCCACCTCCTGGTGGAGCGGCACGGGGAATCGCTGGTTCAACGTCATCGCACACGTGCAGATCCCCGAGGAGTTCGACATCGATATCAGCACAGGCGACGGCGATGTCTCAGCGGAAGACCTAAGCGGGCGGGCGCGGATCCACACTTCCGATGGCGATATTTCGGTAGCTCGCCTCGACGGTCCGGCCATCATTCTGGAAACGAGCGACGGTGACGTCGTGGCAGATTCCCTGACCGCTGACCGCGTCGAGGTCGACACTTCAGATGGCGACATCGACATCGGCAGCATCACCGGCCCCATCGCCGCCAAGACCTCGGATGGCGATATTCACGTCAAGCTGGCTGCCGCGGGGGAGGCGAGCTTTCAAACCGGTGACGGCGACGTGCACATCGAGGTGAGCCAAGCCGCGCCGCTCGACATCCGCACCGGAGACGGCGACATCGACATCGTCGTTCCGGGGTCGCTGGCTGCCGATGTTGAGCTTCGTGGTGAGGACGTGGAGCTGGTCGGGGGCCTGGCGCTCGAGGGCAGCGTCCGGGATGGCCGCGCGCAGGGCACTATCAACGGCGGAGGGCCACTGATCAAAGCTGAAACCGGTGACGGCGAGATCCGTCTTGTAACTAGGCGCTAACCCTAATTGCCCCTGAAATGTCGAATCCTCTCCAACCCAACTTCTACGCTCCCGTCTCCAACTCAGGAGGGTAACCATGAAATACCAACGCGCCGTGCCCGTCGCGGCGACCATCTTGGCCCTGTGCCTCCTCGCATCGGGCCCGGCCCTGTCGGCCCAAGGCCAGGCAACGATAGAGCGCACGCTTCAGGTGCAGGCCGGCGGCACGCTGACCGTCGAGGCCTCATCCGGCCACATCAAGGTCATCACGGCAAGCGGCAACGATGTCGCCGTCAGAGTCGAACGCGAGGTGAGGGACAGGTACTCCGACGACGCAAGCCGCATTCTCACCGAACACCAAGTGGAGATCTCACAGTCGGGCAACGACGTGCGCGTCGAAACCAAGGTCTCTGATGAGGTACGCGAGCGCTGGCGCGACGAATACCGCAGCACGCCGCTGCAGGTGGAAATTATCGTCACCGTACCGACGTCCTACAACGTTGATCTCGACACCGCGGGTGGCCATATCGAAGTTGCCGACCTCTCCGGCGAGGTCGTGGCGCATACCTCGGGCGGCCATCTCACTTTCGGCAACATCGACGGCTCGATCGACGCGGACACGTCTGGCGGCCACATCACCCTCAACGGCTCATCGGGCACGGCGGACCTGCGAACCTCGGGCGGGCACATCGAGATCGGCCAGGTCGAGGGCAGCGTCAAGGCCGACACCTCCGGTGGCCACATCACCATCGACAGTGCCGGAGCCACCGTCGATGCAGAGACCTCGGGCGGGAACATCAAGGTCAAGGAGGTCATGGGCACGATCAACGCGTCGACTTCGGGCGGCAGCGTCGAGGCGCGCATTGCAGAGCAGCCGCAAGGTGACTGCAGCCTCAGAACGTCAGGCGGGAGCGTGACGGTCTATCTCGCCAGCGACGTCGCGGTCGATCTCGATGCAGAGGCCGGCTGGGGCGGCGTCAGTCTCGACCTGGAAGTTACCGGCACCATCAAGAAGGGCGCCGTCAGGGGCACAATCAATGGCGGTGGCCCGAGTCTGGTGCTGCGCACTTCAGCTGGAGGTATCGAAGTTCGCAAGATGTAGAAGACCCTTGTCGAGGAGGAGCTTGCGCCACTAGCAAGCCGTCCGCGGCCGAGTCACGGGGCCTTGCCACGAGCGTGGTGAGGCCCCATCTGCGTGGGTCTGACCACTGTAGTTCCAGGAGCGCGTGGAACAACGCCGGCTCGGGCGGTGGTACGCTTTCCGGCAGGCCAGGCACGCAACAGATTCGTTCCTGGATGATCGACCTCCATCGGCCGCTTCCACCGCCAACCGCTGACCGCTCGTCGGGAGATTCAACCCATGCGCAGACCCCTCGCTGCCGCGCTCGCCGCCGCCTGCATTCTGGTACCGCCCACCGTCGCCGCCGGAAGCTCCGGCCAGGGGCAGGCGAGAGATATCTCCGCTCTGCGGACCCGCCCCGAGCGCACGGATTTCAGAGAAACAACCCGCTATGACGAGGTCGTGCGCATTGCTGGCGCCGTCGCCGCTGCTTCTCCGCGGCTACACGCCACCACGTTCGGGTACACCTACGAGGGCCGCCAGTTGCCGCTCGTGATATTTGGTGAGGTAGAGGACGCCAGCCCGGAGTCTGTTCTGGCAAGTGGAAAGATGCGTGTCTACGTTCAGGGCAACATTCACGCAGGTGAGGTGTGCGGCAAGGAGGCGATGCTCATGCTGCTGCGCTCGCTGGCTCAGGGCGAGCACGCCGACTGGCTCGATTCGCTCGTCGTGATGATTGCTCCGATCTACAACGCTGACGGCAACGAGATCATCCGTATTGACGGCCGGCGTGGGCAGAATGGACCGATCGGAGGAATGGGTCAGCGACCGAACGCCCAAGGCCTCGATCTCAATCGCGATCACATGAAGCTCGACTCACCCGAGGCCCGATCTCTCGCGCTCCTGCTGCAGCAGTACGATCCCCACATCGCCATCGATCTGCATACGACGAATGGTACGCAGCATGCCTATCACGTCACTTACGCGCCACCGCTCAACCCAAATACCTTCCCGTCCATTGACAATTTGCTCCGCAACGAGCTGCTCCCGAGCGTGACGCGGACCCTCAAGGAGGACCGCAGCTGGGACTACTACTACTACGGCAACACGCCAGGACGCTTCGGCCGCGGTCGCGAGCCCGGCTGGTATACCTACGACTACAGGCCGCGCTTCAACACCAACTACATCGGCATGCGCAATCGCATCGGCCTTCTCAGCGAGGCCTATTCCTACGCCACCTTCGAGGAACGAATCCTCGCCTCGCTGTATTTTGTGGAGACGATTATCGACTACGCTCGCGAGAATGCCGACAAGATCACCGCTGTCGTCGCGGATGCGGATGCGCACTCTGTGGTGGGTGAGAGCTTGGCGCTGCGGGCCGAGCTACAGCGCTCCGATGAGCAGGTGGAAATCCTCATGGGTGCCACGGAGACCGTCGAGAATCCTTTCAGCGGCAACACCATGCGCAACCGCCTCGATGTCAGCACCCCCGAGATGATGTACGAGTACGGCACATTCCGCCCAACCGAGGAGGAAACGGCCCCCGCCGCGTATTTCATTCCCGCTGAGCTCCCGGGAGTGCGGCGGAAACTGGCGCAGCACGGTGTCGTCATCACCGAGCTCGAAGCCGACGCGACCCTCTCCGTCGAGCGGTTCCGCATCACTGCCTCGACCGCATCAGAACGCGAGTATCAAGGACATCGTGAGCGCACGCTCGAGGGCTCCTATGAGACAGCGGAGGTGACCCTTCCGGCGGGCACGGCGGTGGTACGTCTCGACCAGCCGCTTGGCCGGCTCGCCTTTTACCTGTTGGAGCCGCGTTCCGATGACGGCCTGGCTGCCTGGAACTTCCTCGATCGGGCCCTACAGGAGAGTGGGGAAACCTATCCGATCGTGCGGGCGATGAGCGGTAGTTTTTGACCAACCCGGGCCCCGTCACACGCGCGGCTGCCCTCTGGCGTTCACGGCGGCTCTATCTCGCGCCTATCCAGCCGGTGCGACGCTCGAATTCCAGATATCGTGGTGCCTTTTCCACGCCCCGTCCTCGAGTTTCCAGATGACGATGTACTTACCCTGGTCGAGGGCAGCACCGTCCTCGCCTTTGAGAGTGAAGGCCCCAACTTCGATGGCGGTGTCCTCGAAGCCGTCGAGCTCCACGGTCTCGAGAGTGACTGCGGCGATCCCCATGTCGATGACCGCCTGCCAGAACTGCTGCAGCGAGGCCGTTCCGATGACCGTGGGGCTGTTCGGCGGCATGGCGCTGCCATTCGTCGTGTAAACGGCAGCGAAAGCCGCCGCGTCCTTGTGGGCAACTGCATCCATGGCAGCCTGGTTGTTGGCGGCAATAGCCTCCTGCCATCCATCAGCTGGTGCACACATGAGATTCTCCTCCTGGATCGTGATAGCGAGGGATGCCGACACACCAGCATCGCTCACGTCGGTTCATCATCTGTGGGGGTGATACGGCGAGCCTAGATTCTCGAAACGATTCTGTCCAGCCTGCGTGAAAGTTCGAGGATCGTGTTCCAGTCGTACGACAGGATGTCCTGGCCGTGCGCCAGATTGTTGCGTAGCGACTGGAGGTCCTTGATCGCCCGCAGCGCCTCCTTCTTCGAGGAGAATCCGGCCTCTTTCAACACTTCCGGATCCTTGACGAGGATCTGCGCCTTGTCGGTGAACTGCAGACAGTCACTCAGTCGCACGAGCTGGTTCCGTCGCGAGCGCTCAGCGAGCAACTCCAAGGCCTTGTCGAAGCGGCCAGGAGATAGGACCTCGCGCCAAGATGCCTCCGGGTAGCGCTCCTCGAGCTCGCGCCCGAGATTCATCTCCATGATGGCAATGAGACCGAACAACCACATCCGCACGGGTGGCTTCTGAATATCCTCGCGCACAACCACTGCCGCCGGGCCACCGAGGATACTCACGAAGCAGATGGGCGAGGTGTCGAGGGCCTCGAACACCTCTCGTAGGGGGGTCGCCTCGGCGAGAACGGTGGCCGTCTCGAAGGAGTGCATGCCGTCCCTGCAGGAACCCTCCGTGGAATCCTCGCGAGTCAGGAACCCGGCGACCTCGCCTGCGTCTCGAACACCTACGGCCCGGATGTCCCGGTCGTTCATGAGATCGAGGGCATCTGCTACCGAGCTGTCACCGTCCAGCGACAGCAATGGCTCAGCGATGTCGCGGGCGGTGAAGTCCTCCATGAAGAGCTTTTGCATGCGCGCTCGAAGCGCTCTCTTACCCATCGGAAGCTCCCTGAGCTCCTCCAGCTACTCCAGTCCGTAGCCCGCGGCCAAGAGTCTGCCCGAGGTCGTGACCACATGGCCTCGCGGCTATTTGACCTCGAAAGTGAGGGTCGCCCAATTGGACACGTAGTCCACATCCGGTTCATCGACCTTGCTCATGTGAATCAGCCGGACATACCAATGCCCAGGCTCTTCCAACCTGATACGGGCCACGCCGTTGAGGCCGGTCGTCGTTTGCACCGCTTCCCTCTGATCGTTCGGATGATAAGCCTTCCTCTCGAATCCCACGTAGCTAGCGTAGATGATCTGCCCAGCCAACGGTTCGCCGTCCTTCAGGAACAAGACCTGCAGCGTATCGCTGGGACGCAAGTCATACGGGTTCTGCAGCGGCACCAGCTCGACCGGGTGCCCGAGACGGGCATCGTATCCGTAGGTGTGCTCCTCGCCGACCTGAACGATGGCCTTCACATGCTTCGCGTAGCGCTCCCGAGCGGGCTTGTCGAGATCCTTCTCGTTCGTGCGTTGCGAAAGAATATCGAGCACCCCGTCGTGCAGTAGGTACTCGTTGAACTCTTCTGCAGTCAGCTCGATCATGTTGGGCGCCGTCGAGACGCCGATCGTGTAGGTGCCGGGTGCACCGGTAGTGAAATCGAGCTTTGCCGCGTTGTCCTCGTCGCGCCACTGCAAAGGATCGGGATGCACGATCTCAGTGTCGGGCCCGACGATGCTCACATCGAGCATTCGATCACGGGCGATCGCGTTCTCGCTGTTCACGAACGTCCCGTTCAGAAGCGCGACCGTGACTTCGCTGTGGGGCGCCAGAAAGAAGGTGTCGAGCCTCAGGAACATGTCGTGCGCCGAGAGCACACCTGCCACGATGAAGATGAAGACAAAGGTGAGTAGGGCTTTCTTCATGTCAATCTCCGGTTCTTGGTGTTCCAGCTCGAGCCTCCAACTCTACTGCGGAGTCAGCGTGCCTTCCGGAATTTTGAAATATAGGTCCTGCTGTAAGTCTCGCACCTCTACGGTGATCTGCAAATCGAGCTCGCCAAAAGGTCGGGCGTAGGCAGTGCGCAGGACCTCGAGCATGTGTCTCCCGATCTTCTCCCGGGTCTCCATCGGCCGCCCAGCCAGGATTGCCACCTCGACATGCACGAAGGCTCCGCCGGCCTCACCGCGCCCGACGCGATAGTCGGACAGCGCCATCGCACGACTCTTGCAGTTTTCTATTCTGATCCCGGCAACCTCGGAGAGAACATCGTGCAACTGCGAGAATATCTGGTTGAAGTCGACCTGCGAGCTGATGTTGTCGGTG
>CALAKE010000397.1 GCA_937922775.1 uncultured bacterium
GATGTTCGGCAATCCGGAGGTTACCCCCGGAGGGCGGGCACTGAAGTTCTACTCGTCAGTGCGCATCGACATTCGACGCATCGGCTCCATCAAGGAAGGCGACAGGATCGTCGGCAACCGCACGCGCGCCAAAGTGGTCAAGAACAAGGTTGCAGCTCCATTCCGCATGGCCGAGTTCGAGATCATCTACGGATTTGGCATCTCTCGCGAGGGGGAGCTGCTGGACATGGGTGAGGAACAGGGCATCGTGCAGAAGTCGGGATCGTGGTACTCGGTCGAAGGCGAGAAGATCGGCCAGGGGCGAGAGAATGCCCGGCGCTTCCTTCTCGATAACCCGGACATCGCCGCTACGATCGAGAACAAGCTGCGTGAAGCCTACGGCCTGCCATCCGTGAATCGGCCCATCGCAGAATCAGTCGAATCGCCCGCCGACGCGCCCACAGAGGAAGCTCCCGCTCCGGGCAAGCCAAAGAAACAGGCCAAGTAGAATCCAACAGCGGGGTCCGTCGTCGTCGCAGACCCCTCCGGCCAACTGGAGATAGCAGTCGGCCTGCACCCGGTTCGGATCGGCTGCTAGTCGTAGCGCGTCGTTCCCATGAAGATCTTGCCGAAGCAGAAAGCCACGAGGCCGATGATGATCGTCCAGGCGATCGTCAAGAAGGTCCATCCAGCCGTTGTCATGCTTCCACCTCGCTTTCGGCTCGTTCGCGCTTCTTCCAGGCATGCCTCACCAGCAGGCACAGGGCGACGAACCCCGCCAGCATGACGAGACGAGCCCCGAGGACATAGGGCTTATCCACCTCTGCGACGTCCGTCATCATCAGCTTGCCCGGCAACTCCAAGATCGCCCAGCGTCCGAGGATGATCAGGAGCAACAGGGGAGTTACCCAGGTGATGATGAAGCGGAAGATCAGCGGGATGCGGATGTCGGCACCGCGCGTCATTTCGTCCCAGCCCTTCTTCATGCCGAATATCCAGGCAAACAGAATGATCTCCACGGTCGCCAGAATGACCAGGCCGAAGGTGCCGGCCCAGTAGTCCATCTCGTTCAGCCAGCCGTGGTTGACGAAAAAGATAACCGGCTGGCAGAGCACGAATACGATAAGGCCCAACACCAACGCCGCCTTCTTCCGGGTGAAGCCATATTCCTCCTGCATGAAGGAGAGCAGCGGCTGGCCCTGCGCCAGCGACGAGGTGATCCCTGCAATGAACAAGAGCCCGAACCACAGGGTGCCGAAGAGCTGTCCGAAGGGAAACTTCTGAAACAGTGCCGGCATGACGGCGAATGCCAGGTTGTAGGAGTCCTTCGCCAGCTCTTGCGTGGCATCCAGGCCGAAGAACGCCACTGCAGCGGGAATCGCCAGCGTGCCGCCCAGCACGACCTCGGCGAACTCGTTGGTCGAGGCAGTGGCCAGGCCGGTCAGTGCGATGTCATCGCTTTCGGCGAGGTACGACGCGTAGCAGTGAATCGTGCCCATGCCGAGGCTCAGAGTGAAGAAGATCTGCCCCGCCGCCGCCAGCCATATCCCCGGATCCGCGAGCTGGTCGAGCTGCGGGTTCCATATGAACCCCATTCCCGTCGAAACGCTGAAATCGGGCTGGGCGGGGTCGGGCGCTCCGAGCAGGAGGACGCGTATCACGAGAATAGCAGCGAGCACGAAGAGCGCCGGTAGGGCGTAGCGGGCCACCACCTCGATACCGCCGGAGATTCCCTTGGAAAGAACGTAGACATTCACCGACAGGGTGATGATGAACATCAGCCAGGCCCAGCTGATACCCGAAAAGAATGGGTTGTCGGGTCCGCCCCAACCCTGGTAGCCGGCGAGAAATGAGCCCATCGAGGCTGCAGTATCGTTGCCCCAGTACTTCCCCGTAGCCGTGAAGATCGCGTAGCCCAGCGACCATGATTCGACGTAGGTGTAGTAGATCATCACCGCAACCGGCATGATCAGGCCCAGCACGCCCAAGTACTTCGCCGCCGGGTGCTTCCACATCTTGTCGAACATGCCCGGTAACGAGGAATGGCCGTAGCGTCCTCCGTAGCGCCCGATCGTCCACTCCACCCACATCAGGGGAATCCCCAGCAGCAGGAATGAGATGAAGTAGGGGATCATGAAGGCGCCGCCGCCGTTCTGGGCCGCCTGCACCGGAAAGCGCAGGAAGTTGCCCAGCCCCACCGCGTTGCCTGCCATCGCCAGCACGAGTCCTACTCTGGTTGCCCACCTGTCTCGTTCGCTCATGTTCGTCCTGTTGGCGGCGGCCTTCTCTGGAAGAGTTGCGGCTTCAGGTTGTCCGAAGAAGTAGCCGATTGAGGTGCGGGAGCGCCTATAAGTCCACGGATCCTAACACGGTCCTATCCAGCGAGTCCCGCCCGAATCCGCACCCTGGGGGCTCAGGGTGCATTGACCGGACCGCCTCCAGGGGCTATAAGGATTTGATTCTCTTTGGTGGGCTCGTAGCTCAGTCGGTAGAGCAGCGGACTGAAAATCCGCGTGTCCCCAGTTCAACTCTGGGCGAGCCCACCATCTTTTTCTCCTCTGTCCCCGCCTCATGCGGTGGTGAGCCTTGCACAGGGACACACTAGATTGGCTATTCTGAGCCGCTCCTGGTTGCGATACACTGTTTGCACGGGATGGACTAGTGGTGTGGTGTGCTTGGGCAGGCGCCGCAGTGGCTTGAGTACCAGGGGGTGACGAGTGGATCGCGTTCGCGGAGGGGTCTCCTTGGGGCCACCATTCTACCCACGACATGGCGAGGAGCTCAGAGAGACAGGCTGAATGGTCAATCTGCTCGATTTTTTTAGGTCGGCCAAGCGCGTGAAGGATGATTCGGCCGAGACTACAGGACCGGACGAGCTGGAGTCCCGGCTCCGACCGGGCGAGTCCGCGCCTGATCCTAATGCCCCGGTGCCTCCTCCGGCCGTGGTCGGTGAGAGCGAAACACCGCTCGCGCGCGCCGCTGCCGACATGCATCCTCTGGCGCCGGAGATTCTCGAGGCCACGGTCGATGAAGAAATACCCCTCCTGGAGCCGGGTGACGAAGGAGAGCTCTCTGGTGAGGAGATCTACCGCACGGCGCTCAAGGCCCTGCAGAAGTTCTTCATTGCCGCTGGTCGGCTGACCAGTGCGGCCACGGCGGGGACCTTGCCCGTTGAGGACTTGGACCTTGCCGCCAAGCTGATCGTCTCCCGGATGCAAGAGGGCGACGATTTGATTGCGATCGCGGTGGGACCGTATCCGAGCCTCGATCGATTTGTCTTGTATCACTCGGTCAACGTAGCAATTCTCTCGCAGCGGGTCGCTCGCGGACTCAAGATGCAGGCTCCCGAGCTTGAAGTTCTCTGCATGGCGGCTTTGGCTCATGACATCGGAACCGTTCGAGTCTCCGCTGAGGTGTTTACCAAGCCCGAGAGCCTCGCACCGGAGGAGTGGGAGGTCATGCGGCAGCGGCCGGTCCACAGTCGCGACATTCTGGCCACACTGGGATCCGCCTACCGCTCGACTGCGGAGATTGCCCACCAGGTATATGAGCGCCTCGATGGCAGCGGCTATCCGCGCCAGCTCACGGTCGACGGGGTATCACTCGAGGCGTCGATCATCGGCGCGGTCGACCTCTTCGAGGCGATTATCCACCCGCGTCCCTACAAGAAGACGGTACCTGCCGCTGCCATGTACGGCATCGACAACATGATGCGCATGTCGAACCAGTTCGGCGATGGCGTGCTGAAGGCGCTAGTTCGAGGTATCGGGCTGTTCCCAGTGGGAACCTTCGTGAGGCTCAACAGTGGAGAGGTTGCGCGAGTCGTTAAAAGCAGGCAGGGTAATCCCATGCGACCCACGGTTGAGGTCATGTGGGATACGCAGAAGCAAGCTCTCAAGAACCCCAAACTGCTTGACCTGATGCAGGCGCCGCACCTCTACGTGTATCGTCCGCTGTCCACGGAGGATCTCAGAGAGCTCGGCCTTCAAGTATAATCGCGCATCCCGAGCCGAGAGCCGTCGACCATAGGAGATCCTCTATGCCCGTACGTCAACAGCTTACCGTTGCATGGCAGAATCGACCTGGCGAGCTTGCCAACGTGTGCGCCGTCCTCGCCGAGGTTGGGGTGAATATCGATGCACTTGCCACTGCTGAGGCCGGTGAGTATGGTGCGGTTCGGATGCTCGTCGACAACGTCGACGCCGCACGTCAGGTCTTTCGGCAGGCGGGCGTAGCGCACACGACGATCGATGTGCTGGCCTGCGAGATCGCCAATACACCTGGTGCGCTGACCGAGGTCGCCGGGAAGTTGGCTGCCGAGAAGGTCAACATCGAATACTTCTATGCATCAGCGTCACATGGAGCAGGGAGTGCCTTGGGGGTGTTCAAAGTGTCGGATCCTCACCGAGCGGCACAGGCGGTAGGTGAGACCGCTGTTTCATAAGTAACGGACCCCCGTCTGCGGACGGGCGTCAGGAACGGAAAGCTGCAGCCATGCCTGAAGTTGTCACCACTACCAATCTCGAAGGCGTCGAGTTGCTCCGTCGCGGCAAGGTTCGCGACGTGTATGAGATCGACTCCCACCTTTTGATCGTCGCTAGCGATCGGATCTCGGCGTTCGACTGTGTCATTCCGAACGGCATCCCCCACAAAGGTGCGGTGCTGACGCAGATCTCGCGCTTCTGGTTCGAGCGGCTGGCGGACCTTGTCCCCAACCATCTGGTGACGACGAACGTGGACGAGTTTCCTGCGCAATTGGCGCCGTACAGGGACACTCTGGCGGGGCGCAGCATGCTGGTCCGGAAGGCCGACAGGCTTGATGTCGAGTGCGTGGCACGGGGCTACCTGATTGGCTCAGGTTGGGTCGACTATCAGGATTCCGGTGCCGTCTGCGGCATCGATCTGCCTGCCGGGCTTCCGATGGCGGGGCAACTCCCGGAGACTATTTTTACCCCGGCCAGCAAGGCCGACGACGGTCACGACGAGAACATCTCCTTTGCGGTAGTGGAGGACATGGTGGGAGCGGATACCGCGAGCCGGTTGCGCGATCTTTCGTTGCGTATCTATGGCGAAGCGAGAGCCTTTGCCGAGGAGCGAGGCATCATCATCGCGGATACCAAGTTCGAGTTCGGGTTCGTCGACGGCGAGCTCATATTGATCGACGAAGTGCTCACGCCTGACTCATCGCGCTTCTGGCCGGCGGACGACTATCAGGTTGGCTCGAGCCCACCCTCCTTCGACAAGCAATACGTCCGGGACTACCTCTTGGGTGTGGATTGGGATCGCAATCCACCAGCGCCGGAGTTGCCGAGCGAGGTGATCGAGGCGACGAGTGCGAAGTATTTGGAGGCCTTCCGGCGCCTGACGGGACAGGAGT
>CALAKE010000398.1 GCA_937922775.1 uncultured bacterium
CGAGAGCACGCTCGACCCCGTGCTCACCGAGATCGAGCAGCGCCTGACCTGGCGGCCACAGTCCGACCTTCCTCTTTTCGATCGTATCTACAAGGTCGGCACTGCCCTGCTGGGCCTCAAAGAGAAGGAATATCTGGGCCAGACTCTCGAGGGCCCCCTGGACGAGCGCGTCGCGCGTTTGATCAACAGTCTTCTCGAGCCGCTCGAAGACGAGTACGTCGATGGCGACCGGGAAGGCGACGTGGTAGCTCGCGTCAAGCGTCTGCGCATCGCGATTCTGCCCGAGATGGTCGACGGGGATATCGACGATGCGGAGCGGGACCGGCGCTGGTTCCAGCTCGACGACCTCTTCCTGGCGCAGCAGATCGCCTGCTTCCCCACCGACTACCTGGCCGGGTCAGCGGTGGTCGAACGCTACCTGGAAACAGTCGAGCGATTCGAGGAAGACCTCACCGGCAGCGCCCGGGCGCATCCGCCCATGAGCGTCGTGGCGCAGGTCGGGCCTGCTTTGGAGGTCAGTCCCGATCGGCCCCCCAAGGGGCAGCCCGACCGGCTCCTGGAGGCTCTCGAAGAACAGCTCAAGGAAATGATCAGCAATCTCACCGCGGAAGCCCAGAGAGAGCGCCATGACACCTGAAGCGCAGCTAGAGAAGGAAACGAACGAAGAGGCTGGGTCGGCCGGGCCGTCGCGCCTACTGCGCGTTGTTCTGGTGATCGTAGGCCTCGTGGCCTGGTTCGGCAGCCAGACACTGATTGGGCAAATGGGCTTCCCCGATGAGGGCATTGGCGATGGCCTGTTCACCCTGCTCACACCTCTGCACTCGTATCTGGTGGAGAATCCGCGCGCTGCTGACGCGCTGCTGATCACGAGCTCGGCAGTCATTGACCTGTTCGCGATCTTCGTTCTGGCGGCCTCCATATTCGGCCCCACGATCCGGCCATTTCTGGGGCTCCTCTTTCTCTTCTTCCTGCGGCAGGTTTGCCAGGCTCTCGTTGCCTTGCCCGCTCCCGAGGGAATGATCTGGAGATATCCCGGGTTTCCCTCGCTGCTCGTTACCTACTATGTGGCGAACGATTTCTTCTTCTCGGGCCACACGGCGATTGGTGTCTACGGAGCCATCGAGATGGCGCGCACCGGCAAGCGCTGGCTCACGGTGGTAGGCGTGTCAGGTGCCGCCTACGCTGCGTTCTCGGTCCTCGTGCTACGGGCGCACTACACGATGGACGTCTTCACGGCTGTGATCGCTGCCCTTCTCGCCGGCATCGTCGCCGCCCGGTTTGCACCGAGAGTGGATCAGGCACTGTCGCGGTGAGTGCGATCGATGAATGACACGAGGGAAGAGAACACCTTGCGGTTGCCGGCCCATGAGTTTCTGGATCAAGCGGGCATTCCCTACGAGCGGGGCGTATTCCCGTCGGATACTCCCAAAGGAGCGGCGAATGTCGCGCACGCTCTGGGATATGAGGAAGCCCAAATGGTGAAGACGCTGATTTTCGAGACGGGCGACGGCGAGCGAGTGCTGGTGCTTGTCGGCGGCGATCGGAGTGCCGTGTCCGGCCATCTCAAGAAGGCCATAGGTTCTCGCAACATCAAGATGGGTAGCCTGGAGGCTGTGAGAGAAACCACGGGTTACGAGGTGGGCTCAGTGCCACCGTTCCACTGGCAGCCGGCTGGCTTCCGCTCGTTCGTCGACGCGGCCCTGATGGAATATGAAGTTCTCGGTGTGGGAGCCGGCGTGTGGGGCGAAGAGATCCTGCTCGCCCCTGAAGACCTGGTGAAGGCCAGTCGGGCCTTGGTGGTGAACCTCACCGAGAAGGGGCATCCGGTCTTCCTTACCATGGCTCATTAGCCTGCACACTCGCAGCGAGACGTGATGAGAAGTGCGGGCTGGCCGGCAGGGGGCGTGCTAGCTTAGTCGAATGGAACCGACTCCACTGACCGCGGTTGTTTGGGACTACGACGGCACGCTGGTCGACACCCGCGAAAAGAACCTGAGCGTCACCCGGAGACTCATCGACACGGTGTCGCCCACACCTGCCGCCGACCTCCCCGTACTGGAATCGGTCGAGACCTACGAGGCGGCCCTGTTGAAGGTCCGAAGCTGGCGTGAGTTCTACAAGGACTACCTGCGCCTGTCCGAGGAAAAGACCGACGAGGCCGGGTTGCTCTGGGCTTCCTACCAGCAGTCGGACACTACCCCCGTGAGAATATTCGAGGGCGTCTCCGTAGTGCTCGGGGAGTTGCGCCAGGTGCCCCAAGGGATCTTCTCGTTGAACTCGCGAGGCAACATTCGCCAGGCTCTCGAGGCATCCGACCTGTCGACGTATTTCAGCTCTATCGTCGGGTACGAAGAAGTTCCCTTCGAGCGACAGAAGCCGGAGCCCGACGGCCTGGTGCTCTGCCTGGAAGAGCTCACCGGTCTTGCCCCAGGGATCGTGCTGCTGATCGGTGATCACGAAATGGACTTGCTCTCGGCAGCCAACGCCAATCGTTACTTCGATGTGGAGAGTATCGATATCCGGGTGCTATCGGTGGGCGTCAACTTTCGCTCCCAGCACAGCCCATCGAACTGGCCCGTGGCGCCGGACTTCGAGGCCACGCGGCCGGAGGAGATCCTCGACGTGGTCGCTTCGTTGGGCGGCCCGGTGAACAGCGGTGCCTGAGATACTCCAAAACAAGGGGCCGAGCGGAGAATCTGACTCCGCCCGGCCCTGAGCTCAGTTCGCTTCCTCCGGCAATCGATTCCGGGGGGGCCTCTCTGGCTGGCCCCCTGATTGGCCTAGTGAGCTGCCTCCTGGATCGGGCGAACGTCCATTGCGTACATGCCGCGGCCGTGCGTTGCGATGACCAACACGTCGTCGCGCGGGTGGATGATCAGGTCGTGCACGAATGTGTTCGGCAGGTTGTTGGCCAGCACGTCCCAGGTTTGACCCCGGTCCAGCGACACATAGATACCGAGATCAGTGCCGACGTAGAGGATGTCGGGGTTCTTCGGATCTTCCCGGATCACGTTGACCGGTCCGCCCGGGATGCCCTCCGAGATGTCCGTCCAGGTCTCTCCGTAGTCGGTGCTCATGAATACATAGGCCTGCCAGTCGTGGTCCCGCTTGCCGTTCTGGGTGACATACACGGTTCCCTCGGCGAACGCTGATGGCGTCGCGCGTGACACCCACTTTCCCGGCACGACCTTGTCGGTGAGCTCGATCCAATTGTCGCCACCATCACGGGTGGTCCAGAGACGCCCATCATCCGTGCCGGCGTACAGAAGGCCGAACTTCAGTGGTGACTCTGCGAGCGCGACGATCGTCTGGTAAGGAATGCCCTGATAGCTGACTTTGCTGATCTTGTCCGGATCGTTGTAGCTGAGATCCGGGCTGATCTTCTCCCAGGTGTTACCGCGGTCCATCGAGCGGAACACGAAGTTCATGCCGTGGTAGATCACCTTCGAGTTGTGTGGCGAGAGCGTGAACGGCGCGAGCCACTGGCCGCGCAGCGGCGGTTCTCCCTCCCCTGCCTCGGGCACGATGCTGACGGTCTCTCCGTTGATGGTGCGCTGGATGCGGCCGTAGAAGCTCTCCGAATAGACAATATCGGGATCGTAGGGATCGACGGCGTGGTAGCTATCTTCACCGCCAGGTGCCGACTCCCACTGATCTATGGAGCTCTGCATGGGATTCATCCACATGGCCATCTGCATTTCCTGTGGACTTGCCCCTTCCGCCTGCAGCCGGGCGCGCATGGCCTGGCGTTCCTCGAGTTGCCGCGCGCGCAAATAGACTGGAGCCTTCCAGCTCCCGTTGTCCTGGATCGAGCCATAGACCCAGAAGGGCTCCCGCATGTCGTAGCCGACGTTGTAGAACTGCACGACGGGGTGGTTTTCCATGTTCTTCCAGGTCTGGCCACCGTCGTACGAGATGTTGATGCCGCCGTCGTTGCCGTTGATGACGTGGTTCGAGTCGTTCGGGTCGATCCACATGGCGTGATGGTCGCCGTGGAGGCCGGAATAGCTGACGCGCTGGTACTCGCGGCCACCGTCGATCGACTTCAGCATGGGCACGCCCA
>CALAKE010000399.1 GCA_937922775.1 uncultured bacterium
TGCCCGATGGCGATCAGAACCCGATCCGCATCCTCGGAGCACGAGACGCTCTCGTCCAACTTCGGCGCAAACCTGCCTTTATCATCGAATACCGACACGCACCGCTGGAAATCGGCTCGCTCGATGATCCCTTCCCCAACGAACCTCAACGGGCCCCATCCGGGATGAATAGTGATCCCCTCGCGCTCGGCCTCCGAGATCTCCCACTCGTGTGCGGGCATCTCATCACGCTGCTCTAGGCAGTACATGCTTACCTGTGCCGGACCCAGGCGCACCGCGGCGCGCGCCACGTCGATCGCGACGTTGCCACCGCCCACGACCACGACCCTCTCGCGTTCGAGCGAGGGTTCGGCTCCAGGGGCAGCGCAGGCCAGGTTTCTGAGCAGGTCGAGACCGAACTCGACGCGCTCGAGGTCGACGCCCTCACAAGGCAGCCGTTTGGGGCGCCGCGCGCCGGCGGAGACGAGCACGGCATCATGATCCGCCAGCAAGTCTTCAAAGCCCACGTCGCCGCCGACCTCGACGCCCATGCGCGACACGATTCCGATGCCCAGGATCTCGTCCACGTCGGCATCCAGGGCGTCAGCCGAAAGTCGATAGCGAGGAATCCCGTCGCGTAGCCAACCCCCCGGAGCCTCCTGTGCGTCGAGGAGGGTCACTGCATGCCCTCTCAGCCGCAGAAACCAGGCGGCGGTGAGCCCCGCGGGTCCCGCGCCCACGATCGCGACGCTCTTGCCGGTATCGGCTCGCGGCTCGGGAAGTGGCGGACGACTCTTCGGATCGGCGTGTTCTAGCGCCGCACGCTTGAGGCCACAAATGGACAGGGGCTCGGAGAGCTCAGCACGTAGGCAAGCTTCCTCGCAGGGGTGGAAGCAGATCTGTCCAAGCACGCGGGGGAAGGGTGCAGCCTCCCGTATCACTGCCTCGGCGCGAGCGAATTCCCCGTGCCGAATCTCCCTCAAGTAGCGTGAGATCTGCATTCCTGCCGGGCATGCGGCGACACAAGGCGGCACGCGCGTCCCATCTGCTCGGGCCTCCTCGAAGTGCAACCTCAGGGCACCCGTCGGGCAAACTTCAACGCAGCTGAGGCAGAAATTGCACTCCGAATCCCTCAGCGTGGGTGCCTTCGAGCCGACCACCGGCCGGCTGTTTTCGCCGAGCACGAACCCCAGGGCATCTATTTTCCGAATCTCACGACACATGCGTACGCAGCGCAGACAACCGATGCAGAGGTTGTGATCACGCAGAAAGAGCGGCTCATCGGTGACGACAGGCAGGTCCGCCGGCACATAGCGTGGAGTATCGGGCGGGATGCCGACAAACTCAGCGACACGACGCAGCTCGCAGGTCGGGAATATCGGGCAACAACGCTCCTCCTTGGCGACGTTCGTCGAACAGGGCTCCTGCACACACCCTGCACGCTGCGCGCACTGCACGCAGGCATGCGGGTGCGTGGCAAAGATGTCGCGAAGCTGAGCCTGCCGCAGGGTCCCGAGCTCTGAGCTCGATGTGGTGATCTTCAAGCCTTCTTCGGCCTTCGTCGCGCAGGCCCGAACCGGCTCCGGCTGGCCTTCGATCTGTACCACACAGAGGCGACAACCCTGCCAGCCAGAAGAGCTGCCGTTGCCGCCATTCCCGGAGGCGTGGCGCCTCGATACCGATCCCTGAAACACCTCCTGCCAAGGCTCGAGGTGAACGGGATCGACCGCCGGCAGGTCGGGATGGGAGCAGAGCCTCGGAATGTAGAGATCGGCCGTATCCGCCGCCTCGAGAATGGTCGCACCTTCCGCGGCCTCAACCTCAACCCCGTCGATGTGCAGTTTCACGATTTCACCAGGAGTGCGTAATCGCGTTGTAGGTGCAGGCTGTCGTGCAAGGCAGAGGCGGCCGGTCGTGGTCGGGCTTGCAGGGAGCACAAGAGTACTTGATCTGCTTCCGATGCTCCTCGGTCACTGCGGCAACCTCGTCGTCGTAGTCATCCTCGATGATCTCCAGGACTCCTTCGGGACAGGCCGCTACACAGCCGTGGTGCTCACACTCTATGCATGGGTCGGTATCGATGATGATGAAGAAGTCACCGGCCCCGTCCTTGTACCCGTAGTGCGCTTTCACGGTTCTTCTCCCCTGCCGGCCCTGAGCCCTAGACTGAGGTCTGGGGCTCGGGGCACGGCAACTCTCTCGTCTCGCAACGTTTACGCGGCGGCGAGCTTCTTTTTCAGAAGACGCTGGGCAAAGAGCGCACCGCCCAGGCCACCGGCAATCTGAGTGTCGATCTCAGCGGGCATTGCTTCTACGCCGATCTCCTTTTCGAGTCGCTTGACGACGCCGATGTTCTTTCCGATGCCGCCAGTGATAGCGAACTTCTCCTCCACGCCGAGCTGCTCGAGCAGCGTTACCACCCGATGGGCCATAGCCGAACAGTACGAGGCCAATACCTTCGTCTTGGGCCAGCCCTCACGCAACAGCGCGGTAGCCTCTGACTTGGCGAAAACCACGCACGTGTTCGACACCGGCGGCGGCTCCTCGTCGACCTGAAACGAAAGCTCGCCGACTTCCTCGATGGGCAGCCCCAGCAGGTCGGCGAAGACCTCCATACCGCGCCCCGTACCGGCGGCACACTTGTCGTTCATCAGGAATGAGGAGACCTTGCCCCGCTCGTCGCAGCGGATGACCTTACAATCCTGCCCGCCCATGTCGAGAACCGTGCGGACCTCAGGCCCATACATGTAGTTTGCGCCGCGGGCATGGCAGGCAATTTCGGTAATCGCTTTGTCGGCGAATGGCACGTTGACGCGACCGTAGCCGGTACCAACGACGAAGCCGATGTCGTCAAGCGTCATGCCCGTGCCCTCGAGGGCCCACTCCATGGCGTTGCGAGCGCTCTCCGGGCTGTCGGACCCGGTGCGCATGCTGGAGAATGCGTAGAGCTCGTTGTCGACGACAATGACGGCCTGCGAAGAGACCGAGCCAACGTCCACTCCCGCGGTAATGAGCTCACCGTCGCGCCAATCCTTGCTCTCGTCGTGCCAGCGATATTCCTTCCAGCGCCAAAACTCAGCCATTGTCCTATCCCTCCTCGGCGGCGGCGAGCGCTGCGCCGTAGGCACCGATGTAGTCAGGGTCATCGGGCACCGTAACCTCACACTCCAGGGCCCTCTTCAGGGAGTCGACGAAACCGATGTTGTGAGCGACTCCGCCAACCAGGACGACTTCGGGCTCGAACCCCACCTTGCGCGCCAGCGACACGATGCGGCTCGCAATGGCATCGTGAACCGCCCGGGCAATGTCCTCCTTGGGCGTCTTTGCATGCAGCAGAGACACCACCTCGGACTCCGCGAACACGGCACACTGAGCGTTCATCGGCACCGCATTACCTGATGCGAGCGACATCGCTCCCAGACTCTCCGTCTCCACCTCCAGCGCTCGGCTCATGGCCTCGGTGAAGGCGCCAGCCCCGGCGGCACACTTCTCGTTGAGGGCGAAGTCCAGGACCTTCCCCTGCTCGTTGCAGCGGATTGCACGCCCTTCTTCCGCGCCCACATCGATCACGGTGCGGGCGTTCGGATAGCGTTTGATCGTGCCTTTGACATCGCACCCCACCTCCGAAACATCGCGGGTCGAATAGGGAGCGCTCTTGCGCCCGGCTCCCGTGGCAACAACCCCGTCGAGGTCATCGGACGATACACCCGCATCCTCGAGTGCCGCCGCGAAAGCCTCTTCGGCCGACGCCCGATTATCGAAGCCGGCAATAACGATGCTCTTTCCTGCCAGCTCTCCGTCTCGGAGAACCACGACCTTGATGGTCTTGGCCCCCATGTCAATTCCAGCAGTGATCATGAGCCCCTTACTCCTTCTTGAGTCCCAACGTCTCCATGAAGGTATCGACGCGCGTCATCGTTCTTGCGAGATCGAACTCGCGCTCGTCGCCCATGTTCCCTTCGAAGGTCATCACCGGGTAGCCGGCCTCGATCAGGCCCAGGCGGTTCTCGGCGATGCCTACCGTCAACCCTTCACAACCGCGGTTGTAGTGCAGCATCACGCCGTCCAGCGACCACTCCTTGGCGATGCGAACCATCATGTCGGTCTTCACATGCGGCGAATAGAAATGCTGCCACTCGGGCTTGTGCAGGTTCCACTCCGTCAAGACACGCAACGCGTGGTCGCGGTCTTTGATCTCGACCCCCAGTTGCTGAGGCGTTGTGCGCGGTCCCCACGTCCCATCCGGCTTGACCTCCCACAACCCGATCAGGCCGAAGGTGTACAGCGACCCCACAGAGATCGCGCCAAACTCTTCGAGATAGCGGAACAAGCTGAGGAAGCCCCACGGCGGCTGCGTATCCGACATCAGCCGGCAGCGCTCGTTGGCGACGGCGGCAATGCCATCGTTCACCCGGTCCTGCACCTCGTCCCTGAGCTCCTCGTAGAAGTCGGCAACCACCTTGCTGTGCTTCATCAAGGTGCCGAGGACGTAGAGCGAGTACATCGTCTTTTCTTCGAGCGGCGCCGGGATCGCTTTGTTCAGATTGCAGATCTCGGCCCAAACCGAGGTTGCCCTGCACTCGTTGTGCACCGCCTCGATGAGAAGATCATCGTTGTACTCGCGCCCCGTGACCTTCTCGAGCCACTCGATACCGTCGTGCATCTGCCCGACGAGGTAGTTCACCTTGTTGTCGTTGATCTCTTGCTCAGGGCCAACCGCCACATCGATGGAGAAGTGGGGGATCTCCGGCTCCATGTCGGTAACCACCTGGTACCACTTGGCATGGCTACAACAGATATGGTCCTGCCAGATGAAATCAGGCTTGGGGAACGGACCTCCCCAGAGGAACTCATCGAGCAAGAGAGAGCCCCAGTAGTTGCGCATGTAGGAGCACAGATCGCGCGCATAGCCGGCGCGCTCCGTGGCCTCCAGGCAGCGGTTTGAAAACTCTCGGTTCGCAGCGATCGAGGCCGCGTAGGGCTCGCTGGTGATGCTGTAGACATCTTCGCCGAGCCCACAGGGGATCGCCCCGAAAGTCCAGGCACCACCGGCCCACCGCAGGGCGCCCCGATCGTGCGCCGTGGCGTAGTCGCGGTAGTAGTTCTCCCTGATCTCCTTCGCCTTCCCCCAGCACTCCAACTGCCTCGTTTCGTAGAGCTGTTTGGTGGCCATTGTTCTTCCCCTCTAGTCGAAGAGATCTTCGTCGCTGAGCATCTCGAGAAACGCCTCAACCCTTACCTTGAACTGCCCTATGGGCACGGTGACATCGAACTCGAGGAAGAGCGTCTTGATCCCGGCCTCGTCAAGGGCCTTACGGATGGCGACGGTGTCCAGCTCGTGCGGGTCGCAGAACTTCTGCTGCATGACGATGGCGCCGGCGACGTCCCACTTCTTGGCGAGCTCGAGAATGTGAGGAATCCTGCTGCGATCCTCCCAGTCCTTCGTGGGGCAGGGAACGCGGTCGATGTAGCGCGCGGCAATGGCCTCGAGCCGATCGTCCCGGGGCTCTACCTCGTTCCAGAAGTAGCGCGTACCGGTGCAGTGCTCATCGACCACGATGGTCGCCCCGGACGTTTCCACCATGTTGATGAACTCGATATCGTCGTCCTCACTGCCGATGATCATCAGCCGCACGCCGGGGTCGCGGCCGTTGCCGCGGGTAGGAAGCGCGTCAAGGACCTTGGCCATCTCGCCGCTGTGCTCCTCCTTGTCGGTCATTTGGCAAGAGATGACCATCTCCATGGCCTCCTCCCCGGTGAGGGGCGGGTGCTCGTCTTGGCGCAGGTCGTAGATCGAGCGCAAAAGGCGGCGGTTGTCGTTGTAGATCTCGATGGCGTGGTCGAGGCCTTCGTCGGTGATCGTGTTCCCCGTCCACTCCTCGACCGCTTCCTTGAACTGAACCAACTCCCCGGTCAGGTAGGGCAATGCCCTCGGGCTCTGCACGTGGTGGGGCATGCATAGGTAGTAACTGAATTCCCGTGGTCGGTGCTTCTCCCAGGAGGTGAATGCCTGGCGAATGTGCAGGCACGACTGCGCGATCATGATGCCGTCGAGGTAGTCGTAGCGCCCCTTGAGACCCTGAGCGAGGCAGTCGCGGCAGAACGGGCAGAACATACCGAAGATGTGCGGCTCGGTGACGTTCTGCGGCTCGTGGCTCCCCAGAATCCGCACCGGCAGGACATTTGCGGCGTGCAGAATCTCCTCGGGAACATAGGTGCAGAAGTACCCCATCACCTTGCCGCCGGTACGCTCCTTCCATTCCTGGGCGTATTCGTGGCGGTTGGTCTCCCACTCCCGGAATTGCTCGAACATACGGGTTCCCTCCTTCACGCGCCGTCCTTCTTCATTTTGCGCGTGTAGATGGTCTTGAACCGCAGCTGCGCCAGCAGCCTGCAGTCTTCACAATCCTCGCCTAGCTCTTCGGATCGAACGGGGTCCGCGCAGACCTCGAACCCCATTTCGGTGTACAGGTCGATCGCCTCCTTCGCGCGTTGCGGATCGGCGATAAAGCGGCGCTCCCATCCATCGGCGACCCGTTGCGGATCAGCCTCGAGTTGCGCCTCGGCGACAGCCCGACGTGCCTCTTGCTCTACGATCGACCCCAGCGGTTGAGCAAGGTCTCGGTCGGGCAATGATTCAGATTCGTCCGGTGATTTTGATGCTTCTTCTTTTGAGTCGGGGTCAGACATGGTGGGACGACTCTTCGATTTGCGGGGGCTTTTCCCCGCTCAGCTTGCGCAGCCGGATGCGTCCCAAAACCGCCGCACCCAGGGCCGCCGTGAACTGTGGTAGGTCGCCTTCGGGGACATTCACTTCGGCTTCGAGCTGATCCTTCACGACATCGATCATCCGCTCGAACCGAAGGATGCCACCGATCAACGTGAACTCTGGTTCCATACGAACTCGCTTCATGAGCTGCACCGAGCGATCGACGAGGGAAACGATGGCCCCGTGCATCACATCGGCGGGCGCCACCCCCTGCGACAAATGGTTGATCACCTCGGATTCAGCGAATACGGCGCAGACGCCCGAGATCGGCATCTTGTCTTTCGAGGTCGACACCAGCGGTCCGATCTCTTGCGTGGAATAGCCCATATAGTGGGCGGTCTTCTCCAGGAATGCGCCAGTGCCGGCGGCGCACTTGTCGTTGAGACGGAAGGATTTCACCTTGGCGCCATCGGCGAGCCTGGTGGCCTTCATGGTTTGGCCAC
>CALAKE010000400.1 GCA_937922775.1 uncultured bacterium
GGGGATTCGGACGTGAGTCCGGAAGACTCGGGCGTGAATCGGGAAGACTCGGAAGTGATCAGTGATGAATGATGTCGTCGCAGCTCTGCTAGAACATCGCGCGTTCGTGATCAGCGGCCATCGCGGCCCCGACGGGGACTCGTTGGGCTCGGCCCTGGCGCTGAAGTCAGGTCTCGAGCAGATCGGCAAGCAGGCCCTCGTCGTGAGTCCCGATGCCATTCCTTCCGCATACCGCGTCCTGCCGGGCATCGAGACGGTCCGGCGGGTTACCGACCTGCCCTCAGGCTACCCGGTCGCTGTGCTCGTCGAATGCAGCAGTCTGGAACGCTCGGGACTCGATGGGTATGAGGGACGCTTGGTGCTGAACATCGATCATCACAGCAAGAATCCGCTTTTCGGGGACGTCAACTGGATCGATCCAGGAGCTTCTGCGGTGGGAGTGATGATCTACAGGGTCCTGCAATCGTTGGGTGTCGAGACGACCCCCGATATTGCGTCTCTCATATACGTCGCTATCCTGACCGACACAGGCTCCTTTCGATTCTCCAACACCAATCCCGAGGCATTTCGAGTCTGTGCCGAACTGTTGGAACGTGGGGCTGACCCAGCGTTCCTCGCAACTGCGATGTACGACAACATGCCCGCTGCCAAGGCGCGTCTCCTGGGTCGAGCGTTGACGAGTCTCGAGTACGAGTCGGCCGGCAGTGTGGCCCTCATGTCCCTCCCTTACGAAGCCTTCCTCGAGTACGAGGGCGAGCCCGACACCGAGGGGGTCGTCAACCATGCGCAGGCGATTGAAGGTGTTGATGTTTCCCTTCTCTTCAAGGAGATGGCCCCCGGCCGCTTCCGCATCAGCCTGCGGGCCAACGAGTCTGCCGATGTCGCGGCCGTGGCTGCCGTGTTCGGCGGAGGTGGTCACCCGAGGGCGGCAGGGTGCACGATCGAAGGTGATTACGCCACGGTTCGCGAGCGCATTCTCGGCGAGGTCGACAGGCGATTGCCGGGAGGTGCGGAGTCATCGTGAGTGCTACGAAGCTTGCCGGCCTGCTGGTGGTCGACAAACCCGCCGGTCCAACCTCTCACGACGTTGTCAAGAGAGTCAGGGCGAGGCTGCAAGCTCGTGCTGGCCATGCGGGCACCCTCGATCCGCAGGCAACGGGCGTGCTGCTCGTCTGTGTCGGGGCGGCCACGCGGCTGTCGAAATTCCTCCAAGCTCATGACAAGGTTTACGAGGGGGTCGTCCAACTCGGTTGGGCGACCGACACTTACGATGCCGAGGGCGTGGCGACGACCGAGAGTCAGCAGCCCCCCGAGCTGTCCGAGGAGCTCGTGGAGGCGGCCCTGCAGGACTTTGTGGGAGATCTCGAGCAGGTACCGCCCGTATATTCAGCCAAGAAGATCAATGGCGAGCCTTCCTATCGTCGAGCCCGTCGGGGTGAGGAGGTCACGCCCAAAGCCGTGTCCGTGAGGGTCCACTCGATCCAGCTTCTTGCCCTCGAGGGCGATCGAATCCACGTCCGGGTTCACTGTGGAGCGGGCACATATGTGCGTACTCTTGCACACGACCTCGGTCAGGCTCTCGGTTGCCCGGCGCACCTGGCGGCGCTCAGGCGCGTGAGCAGTGGGCCGTTCGGGATCGAGGGAGCCCTGCCGTGGGATGACCTCGAGCGGGGCGACGGCTCTGACGTCGCCGCTCGTGTCTTGCCCCCTGAGGAGATGTTGCCCGAGTGGCCTGCCGTCATCGTGAACGAGGAGGGGGCAACAAGAGTGGCGCACGGCGGAGCCCTCGAGCCCAACTGTATTATCGATCGACGGGATGGCAGCAGTGGTCGTGGCGCGCTCGAGTTGAAGGATGGAGGCGGATGGGTCCGAGTTTTGGAAGCAGGTGGCCACATGCTGGCTGCGGCAGAGCTCAACCCCGGGGGAGTGCTTCAGCCGCGAGTGGTGTTGACTTGAGCCGAGGTTTGCCCGGCTCGTAGCGCCGGGCGCGCTGTCGGCCTGCACAGATGCTTACGATGCGTGAGTTTACAGGCAAGGGTGCCTGTGCTAGCTTTTCCAGAACGGCGGGACGGGCGCAGTGCGCCCAAATACGAATTCCCATCAACAAGATTGAAGATATGGGCAAAGCACAGGAAATCGTTGCGGAGCTGGGCCGTCATCCAACCGATACCGGCTCACCGGAGGTGCAGATCGCATTGCTGACCGATCGTATCACGCATCTCACTTCGCACATGCAGAAGAACAAGAAGGACCACGCGACTGAGCGGGGCCTGCTGATGCTGGTCGGCAAGCGGCGGCGGCTTCTGGATTACTTGCGGCGTACGGATACGGATAGATATCAGGCGCTGATCACCCGGTTGGGCCTGAGGAGATAGAAGCGCCGGCAACGTGCCGGCATGCGGCAAGCGGAAAGCGGGAAGCGGAAGCGGCGAAGGCCAATGAGGCAGCGCGCGGCAGCCGCGCGAGAGGAAGCACTCTCCTGGGTGCAAGCTCTGGCGTCCGGCAACCTGCGGAATCCCGTAACTTAATTACCACTCCCGGCGAAAAGCCGTGGGTAATGCTGCCTAGGTAGTACGAGGAGTAGCTAGATGTATGTAAAAGAATCTGCCGAAATCGGTGGTCGCGAGCTGACTATCGAGATGGGCAAGCTGGCGCGCCAGGCTGATGGCGCCGCGGTGATCACTTACGGAGAGACATCGGTCTTGGTGACCGCCGTCATGGAGCGCGAGCCCAAAGATGTTCCGTTTCTTCCCCTGACTGTCGACTATCGCGAGTACACCTACGCGGGTGGGCGCATCCCCGGCGGCTTTTTCAAGCGCGAGGGTCGCCCGACGGAGAGGGAGGTTCTTACCGCCAGGATGACAGACCGGCCGATTCGGCCGTTGTTCCCCGACGGCTACAGTCATGAGACCCAGGTGATCGGCCTCGTGCTCTCGGCTGACGGTGAGAACCGTCCAGATATTCACTGCATTACCGGCGCCTCGACAGCGCTGTATTGCTCGCAGATTCCTTTCACGACCCCCATTGCCACGGTCCGCGTCGGTCTCATCGATGGGGATCTGGTCCTGAATCCGACGGTCCAGCAGCTCGAGGAAAGTGACCTGGATCTCGTGATAACCAGTCGTCGTGATTCCGTTGTGATGATCGAGGGTGGCGCCAACGAGGTTTCCGAGGAGCTGATTGTCGAGGCCATGGAGTTCGCGCAGCCCGCAATCAACACCCTGATCGACCTACAGCAGCGTATCTACGACCAGATCCAGCCGGCCAAGCGAGAGGTACTGGCCGAGCCGCTCGACCCCGCGGTGATCGAGCGGACCGAGAGCGCGATTGGCGGCGCGATTCATGAGGCTCTCGGAATCGTGGACAAGATCGAGCGTCGTGATGCTATCAGCCAGCTCAAGAAGGAATTTCTCACTGGCCTGACCGAAGAAGAGGCGGAGCATCGCTCCGACTACTCCGAGGCCGCCTACTACCTGGTGAAGAGCTACACGCGCAAGGGCGTTTTGACTGAGGGCTTTCGCCGTGATGGCCGTGCCTTCGATGAGGTTCGGCCGATCACCTGCGAGGTCGGCGTAGCGCCCCGAGTGCACGGCTCGGCCGTGTTTACCCGCGGCGAGACCCAGGCATTCGTTTCCACGACCCTCGGTACTTCGGACGACGCCGCAAAGGTCGAGCATTACGAAGGCGAATCGTGGAAGAAGTTCATGCTGCACTACAACTTCCCACCGTTCTCCGTTGGCGAAGCCCGTTTCATGCGAGGCCCCGGCAGGCGTGAGATCGGTCATGGGGCGTTGGCCGAGAGGGCGATCGTTCCGGTACTTCCGGATGAAGACGATTTTCCCTACGTTCTCCGGACGGTCTCCGACATTCTCGAATCCAACGGTTCCTCCTCCATGGCTACTGTCTGTGGTGCGACCTTGTCGCTCATGGATGCTGGCGTGCCGATTGTTGCGCCCGTCGCTGGAGTCTCGATGGGGCTCATGAAGGAGGGCGACGACATCGCGGTTCTGTCGGATATCGCCGGCGAGGAAGATCACTACGGAGATATGGACCTCAAGGTGACGGGTACCCCGAAGGGGATTACCGCCCTGCAGATGGACATCAAGGTCGAAGGGCTGTCGCGGGAGATCTTTGCCACCGCGCTTGATCAGGCGAAGAAGAACCGCATGCATATTCTCCGCAAGATGAGCGAGGCGATTTCCGAGCCTCGCGCCGAGACGAGCGAATATGCACCTCGGATTATCTCGATCAAAGTTCCGGTCGACAGAATCCGTGACATCATCGGCCCGGGTGGGCGAGTCATTCGCGGCATCCAGGAAGACACCGGATGTCGTCTCAATGTCGAAGATGACGGCACCGTGCAGATTGCGGCCACGAGTGGCGAGGCCGGATTGGCGGCGCGGGCCATCGTCGAAGGTCTGACTGCCGAAGCGGAGGTGGGCAAGATCTACTGGGGCAAGGTGCGTTCGATCAAGGACTTCGGGGCGTTTGTCGAGATTCTTCCCGGAACAGATGGACTGCTGCATATCTCCGAGGTTGCGGACCACCATGTCAAAGACGTACGTGAGCATGTGTCAGAGGGTGACGAACTGGCGGTGAAAGTGACCAACATAGATGATCGGGATCGCATCCGGTTGTCGCTGAAGGCCATGACTTCCGAGGAAAGGGATCTCACCGAGGAGCAGGTCGCCGCTCTCTGAGATGGTCGATTGGATTGAATGAGGTACGATAGGAAACTCCGATGAGCACACCGTTTCCATCTAAGAAGGATATCGAGCGACGCTGGTTCGTTGTCGACGCCGAAGGTCAGGTGCTGGGGCGAGTCGCTACAGAGATCGCACGAATCCTCAGAGGCAAGCACAAGCCCATTTTTACTCCGTTCCTCGATTGCGGTGATCACGTCGTTGTGGTCAACGCAGAGAAGATCGTGCTGACCGGCGAAAAGTGGAACGACAAGTGGTACCGCAGGCACACAGGGTATCCCGGCGGGTTGAAGGAGATTCGCGCCCGTCGC
>CALAKE010000401.1 GCA_937922775.1 uncultured bacterium
AGAAGCTCGGAGACTCGATCATCATCGTCCACCAGCATGACGCGGTACGCCATCGTTGACACTCCCTAGTACGCTGGGTTGCTACATCGCCCTCTCGGCCGGGGCACCCAAATGTACCCTGCGGGCCGACCCTGAGCTCGAACCTCACCATTCTAGCGGGACAGAGAGACCTGCGTCCGACACATACTGTGAGATACGGGCGTCCCGAGCGGACCAATCCTCTCGTCGGCCAGCGGACTCTATTCTTCGATCGGAAGGTAGAGATCGAGCAGGAACTGCTCCCCAGGGGCCCCCGGATTGCGGGCCTTTTCGAGCTCATGGGTGGGACGCCAGTCGTAGTCGCTATCTTCGACCCACTCCCATAGCTGGTGCCAGACTTCGGGCATGGTTCCCGACGGGTCGTCGTGCAGCTGGCACGTCGTGACCGCGTAAAGGCCACCCATGAATCTCTTCACCTCGGCCACATGGTCGGATTCGATATCCGAGTCAACTCGAATCCAGAGCTCGTATCCGTATTTCCCACCTCTCGGGCTCGGATTCGGATTGTTGAAGCCGAAGATCGGATGGCGATCGAGATCAACGAGCAGGCCCCTGGAGTCGGCCCATTCGCTCAACTTCGCCCACGCGTCCTGCTCCGGAGTTTCGCTAAAACAACAGAAGCTGGCGACGCGCATGGGTGCGAGCCTCTCGATTCGCACGTCGATGCCAACCCTCGACTGCTCCTTCTTCATGAGAAAAGGGGAGTCCATCTCTTGTGGAAACCCCTCCCCCCTGCGGCTGTCTGTCACGATCTGCACCGGCTGTTCTTTGATTGGCGAAGCCATTCTTAATCAGATGGGCAAACTTCTCCAGGGTAGATTCGAAGGGTTGGCCTTGAACTCCATAAAAGGTGCTCTCTCGGGCCGCAGAGGGGGGCGCTGAGCTCGGTTCGATGCGCTATCTTTGGGGCATCGGTTCTCTCTCAGGTTGATTGCTGCGCAAGGGACTTCCCCCTCGAACCAGCGAGTCGAGACTCCTTATGGGTCTTCTGCATCTGTACCGTGTCCCCGGTCTTTCCCGAGCTGCCACGCGAGCGCTTCTGAGTAGGGTCCAACAGCGCATAGCCCCGGATATTCGGCGAATCGAGTCGGAGGTCTGTTTCAACATCGATGCCGAGAGCGCGCTCACGGAGGACGAGCTGCACGTGCTCTCGTGGCTGTTGAGCGAGACCTTCCAGCCAGATCAGTTTGGTGGCAGCAGCTCCCTCGAGAGTGGCTTGCTCGAGAGTGGGGCCTCAGGATCAACCGTCCTCCTGGAGGTCGGTCCGCGCATGAGCTTCACCACGGCGTGGTCGACGAACGCTGTGTCCGTTTGCCATGCCTGTGGCTTGCAGAAGATCCTCCGCATCGAGCGCTCGCGCCGCTACCTGCTGGGAAGCACCTCCTCCCTGGGAGAGGAACAGATCGCGGTGTTTCTTGCCGAGGTGCACGATCGCATGACGGAGTGCCGATACCTGGAGCCGCTCACTAGTTTCGCAACCGGCGTCGAGCCTGAACCAGTGGCCGAGGTGCCTGTGCTCGAGGAGGGGCGCGCGGCGCTCGAGCGCATCAACCGCGAAATGGGGCTGGCCTTCGACGATTGGGACCTCGACTACTACACGCGCCTCTTCGCCGAGCAGATGGGGCGCAATCCCACTGACGTCGAGTGCTTCGACATCGCGCAGTCAAACAGTGAGCATTCGCGGCATTGGTTCTTCCGCGGGCGGCTGGTCATCGACGGGAACGAAGCTCCCGATCACTTGATGGCGCTCATCAAGGCCCCTCTACAGGCCAACCCCAATAACAGTGTCATCGCCTTCCGTGACAATTCGAGCTCCATCCGCGGCTATCGCATTCGTACCATCGTGCCCACCCGACCGGGGGAACCGACTCCACTCGCTCCCGTTGACCTCGACTACGACATCATCTTCACGGCCGAGACCCACAACTTTCCCTCCGGCGTGGCGCCGTTCCCTGGGGCCGAGACGGGCACAGGAGGCCGTATTCGAGATGTGCACGCCACCGGCAGTGGCTCCCTGGTGGTGGCCGGCACGGCGGCCTATTGCGTCGGGAACCTGCATATTCCCGGATACCCGCTGCCGTGGGAAGACGACCGGTTCGGCTACCCGGACAACCTGGCGCCACCGCTGCAGATCGAGATCGAGGCCAGCAATGGGGCCTCCGACTACGGCAACAAATTCGGAGAGCCCGTGATCAATGGCTACACTCGCTCGTTCGGACTGCGCCTGCCCAATGGCGAGCGACGAGAGTGGATCAAGCCGATCATGTTCAGCGGCGGCATCGGCCAAATGGATGCACGCCACACCGAGAAAGGCCTGCCCGAGGAGGGCATGTGGGTCGTGAAGATAGGCGGTCCCGCCTACCGCATCGGCATGGGTGGCGGCGCGGCCTCGAGCATGGTGCAGGGCGAAAACGTCGCAGAGCTCGACTTCAACGCGGTTCAGCGAGGCGATGCCGAGATGGAACAGAAGGTCAACCGCGTCCTGCGCGCCTGTGTGGAGCTCGGGGACCAGAACCCCATCGTCAGCATCCACGATCAAGGCGCCGGCGGTAACTGCAACGTGCTCAAGGAGATCGTCGAGCCCGCTGGAGCCAAGATCGAGGTCCGCGCGATTCCTATTGGCGACGACACGCTCGCGGTTCTGGAAATCTGGGGGGCCGAGTACCAGGAGCAGGATGCGCTGCTGCTGCGCCCCGAGGACGAACAGCTCTTCCGCGACCTGTGTGTTCGTGAAAAGGTCCCTGTCGGGTTCGTCGGCAGGATCACTGGCGACGGCCGTATCGTGCTGCACGACGAGCTGGACGACTCTACGCCAGTAGACCTGGAGCTCGATGCGGTTCTGGGAGACATGCCGCAGAAGACCTTCGAGCTCGATCGCATCGCACCCGCGGCCAGTCCTTTGAACCTGCCCGCTGATCTATCGGTAAGGATGGCCCTCGACCGCGTATTGCGGCTACTGTCCGTCGGATCGAAGCGATTCCTCACGACCAAGGTCGATCGGGCCGTGACCGGGCTGGTTGCCCGCCAGCCCTGTGCCGGACCGTTGCAGCTCACCGTGTCCGACGTGGCCGTGATCGCTCAGAGTCATTTCAGCATCACAGGAGGCGCCACCGCGATCGGCGAACAGCCGATCAAGGGGCTGCTTTCGCCGCCAGCGATGGCCCGCATGTGCGTCGGCGAGGCGCTCACCAACTTGGTCTGGGCACTCACCAGCGGGCTCGAGGACGTCAAGTGCTCCGGTAACTGGATGTGGGCCGCCAAGCTGCCCGGCGAGGGCAGCGCGCTGTACGAGGCCGCGGGAGCGCTGAGCGGCATCTTGCTGCAGCTTGGCATAGCTATCGACGGTGGCAAGGACAGCCTGTCGATGGCCGCGATCGCACCTCTTCCAGACGACGACGAGGAGATCGTCAAGGCACCGGGCTCTCTGGTGATCTCAGCCTACGTCACGTGTCCCGACATCACCAAAACCGTCACTCCGGACCTGAAGCTGCCGGGATCGGGTCGCCTCTTGTATGTCGACCTCGGCAACGGACGGCGGCGACTCGGCGGATCGGCGTTGGCTCAGGTCTTCTCGCAGGTGGGAGACGAATCGCCGGACATCGAGGACGTTGGCGTCCTGGGACGCGCCTTCAGTGTGGTGCAACAGCTCATCACCGACCGCTTGGTATCCGCCGGGCACGATCGCAGCGACGGCGGCCTCGTCACCACGCTCCTCGAGATGGCATTTTCAGGAAACTGCGGCTTCGAGGTGGAGCTGCCAGCGAGTGACCCGACCGCGGAGGAGATCTCCGCCGATACCATCGCCACGCTCTTCTCCGAAGAGCTGGGCCTGGTGATGGAGGTCGCTCCTGAAGACGAGGCACGCGTACTAGACGTATTTCGGCACGCCGAGGTGCCATGCCTTTCGATCGGCCGCGTATGCGCGGAGCCCGTTGTCCGGATTCTCTCGGGCGGCCAGGAGGTCCTCAAGGAGGACATGCGATCCCTCAGAGATCTGTGGGAAGAAACCAGCTTCGAGATCGACAACCTCCAGGCCAACCCCGAGTGCGTCGAGCAGGAGCGGGCCGGTCTGCGCGACCGGGCTTCCCCCCCCTACGAGCTCAGCTACGTCCCCCAAACGACGTCGCCGGCGATCCTGGGGGCCGCGGACAAGATCCCTGTGGCCATCGTCCGCGAGGAGGGCAGCAACGGTGACCGCGAGATGACCTCGGCATTCTTCACTGCGGGATTCGAGCCCTGGGATGTAGCCATGTCGGATCTTCAGGCCGGGAGGATCGATCTCGAGCGTTTCCGCGGCGTCGTGTTTGTCGGGGGGTTCAGCTATGCCGATGTTCTCGACTCCGCTAAGGGGTGGGCCGGCGTGATCCGCTTCCATGAGGGCGTCTATCGGCAGTTCAAGAGCTTCTACGAACGCCCGGACACTTTCAGCCTCGGGGTCTGCAACGGCTGCCAGCTTCACGCGCTGCTCGGCTGGGTTCCATGGCCGGGCATCCCCGATGAGTTGCAGCCGCGATTCATTCGCAACGCCTCGGGCCGCTTCGAGTCCAGGTTCGCCACAGTGGAGATTCAGGATAGCCCGGCGATCATGCTGCAGGGGATGCAAGGATCAACACTTGGTATCTGGGTGCAGCACGGCGAGGGCCGTGCGTTCTTCCCTGACGAAGAAGTCCTGGCGAGGGTCGAGCGGGAAGGGTTGGCCCCGGTCCGCTTTGTCGACGACGAGGGTCATGTGACCAACAGCTACCCGTTCAACCCCAATGGCTCGGCGCATGGCATCGCCGGGCTATGCTCGCCCGACGGCCGACACTTGGCGATGATGCCGCACCCCGAACGCACCTTCATGAAGTGGCAGTGGGGCTGGATGCCGGAAGACTGGAAGCGGACGCTGGCGGCCTCCCCGTGGCTCAAGATGTTCCAGAACGCCCGGGAGTGGTGCGAGCGCTGAAGCAATCTGTTTGATGTGCACGAAGATCAGGAGGCCAATCGTGACGAGATCATCGGTTCTGATGTCGCCGTCTTCGAGGTCACTGTCCCTCATGACCGCGCTGCTGCTCGTCGGCGTCATTCTCGGCGCGCTTTCAGGGTGTTTCCCCGGCGAGACCGAAGATCCTGACCGCGCCGCTGAGCCACCTGTGGCCGCAGCGCCACCAACGCACGAGCACCTTGCCAACGCGACCTATTCGGGAATCTATGACGAGCCCGTCACCCTCACCGACGGCCTGTTCGAAGGTGAGCCCTATGTGGAGGGAGCCTCCTCGCGGCCACGGGTGCAGCTCATCGACGGGATGTCAGCGACGGGCGACCTCGACGGCGATGGCGTGGAGGAGATCGTTGTCCTGGTGACGCAGATGTCGGGCGGAACCGGCGAGAACCTCTATCTTGCGGTGATGCGTGGCGACAACGATGCTGCCGCAAATGTCGGCACCGCCCTCGTAGGCGACCGTATCAAACTCCGTACCATGGCAATTGTCGGGAGCCGCCTGCGGCTCGAGGTTCTGCAGGCGGGGCCTGAGGACGCCATGTGCTGCCCCGGGGAGCTGGCAACGCGCGAGTGGGCATTCACGGACGCGGGCTTCGAGGAAACTTCCACCCAGGTCACCGGACGCCTGTCGTTGGCCGCTCTCGTGGGACCCGAGTGGGTGCTCACCGGCCTCGACTTCCGTGAGCCCGCCCCCGCCGAGCCTGAGGTCAGCATTACATTCGCGGAGGATGGATCCGCCGCGGGCTCGTCGGGCTGCAACAGCTTCAACGGCAAGCTCGAGGAAGGCCCTGAGGTCGGCTCGCTCAGCGCGGGGCCATTCATGACGACGATGATGGCCTGTGCGCCCGATGTCATGGAGGTCGAGCAGCTGTTCCTGAAACGGCTCGGTGGAGTCACCGGCTTCAGCTTCTGGGTCGGGCACCTGATGCTGAGCTGGGAGGTGGAAGACAACGCAGGAACGCTGCTGTTCCAGCCACGGAATTCTGACTCGTAGGCCCCGACTGCCGGGCGCAAGGCATGTTGGCGGGCTGCCCACTACGTGCCATTGTCTCGGCTCGAATTGTGGGCTAGCGTTCCATATGGGACACGCGTGCCTGATTTGGATTTCCGTGTGCCACTCCCCCGTCAGTATGATGGAGAAGGAATGAGAGACCCCGGATTCGTCGTCAGATTCTCCACCATCGCCAGCGTCGCCGCTCTTGTCCTGGGTCTCGGCGTTGTTGTCGCAACCGGCGCCAGCGCCGAGATCGAAGCTCCCATCGTCCTCACGCAGATCCCGTTCGAGGCGGACGAGGCAGAGCGGGCCCCCAGGGCGGCGGGAATGCTGCGTTCCGACTATGGCGAGGGCGGTCGTATCGTTGTCCTGGAGCCGGACCAGTCCGTGCGCGTGCTGTCGACCGCATTCGCCAGCGCCGCCGATCCCAATGTCTCCTTCGACGGCCAGCGCATCGTGTTCGCCGGCAAGAAGACGCCATCTGATACCTGGAACATCTTCGAGATCGGCGTCGACGGCTCGGACCTTCGCCAGATCACACAGGACATGGGTGACTGCCGTAGCCCTGTGTACCTTTCGACGCTGTACACGATCATCTCTACAGATCCCTGGTACCAGATCGCATTCACCAGCACCGGGGCTGGCGAAAGCAACGAGGCGGCTGCGGCGCCCTCGACCAACCTCTACTCGAGTCAGCTCGATGGCTCCCAGGTGCGCCGCCTCACCTTCAACCTCTCGAGCGACATAGATCCGTTCCTCATGCAGGACGGCAGGCTGCTGTACTCGAGCTGGCAACGGTCCACCTTGGGCCGCGGCGAGCTGGGCCGGATCGCACTGATGGCCGTCAACAGCGACGGCACGGACATGTCGATCTTCGCGCCGCACGATGGTCCCCGAATCAAGCAGATGGCTTGCACGACGACCTCCGGACTGGCGGTGTTCGTGGGTACGGACCGCAACACCTGGGATGGGGCCGGCCATTTGGCCAGCGTCAAGCTGCGGCGTCCGATGTTTTCTTACGAGCGAATCACCGGCGAGGATGACGGGCTCTTTTCTTGGCCTTCACCACTGCCTGATGGCTCGATTCTGGTTTCGCATCGTCCAGTGGGAAGGGCGGGCAGAAGCAGTGTGCACAGGCTGTATCCCGACACGGGAGCACGCGAGATCGTCTTCGACGACCAGGACTTTCACAATATCCAGGCGAAGGTCGTGCAGGCGCGGCCGGAGCCCGACGGCCGCTCCAGTGTGGTCACGGAGGAGGATCCTCACGGTGAGCTCTACGGCTTGAACGTGACAACGACCGACCTTCAGGATCCGGCATGGATGGCCGGCGGAACCGTGGCGAGGCTGCGGGTGATCGAGGGAATCCCCCACCGTCTCGGTGATGGCACTTCCGCGCTACCGCCGGACCCGTCCGCAGCAGGGGGCCTCCGCGCGCTGAACCCGGACTCCTGCCCGGCCGGGATCCCGCCTCTCGTGCGCAAGCGATTCCTCGGTGATATTCCGGTGCAGGCTGACGGATCGTTCTACATCAAGGTCCCGGCCGATACACCCATTCAGCTCCAAGCCCTCGACAGCGATGGGATGGCGTTGCGCACCTGTAGCTGGATTTGGGCCAAGAACCACGAGCCACGCGGCTGCATCGGCTGTCACGAAGATCCGGAGCTGACCCCAGAGAACCGCCTCGTTGATGCAATGCGGCAGCCGGCAATCGAGCTCACACTAGCGCCGGAGAGACGACGCACCGTCGAGTTCAGCCGCGACATCATGCCGATCATCGAGGCGAAATGCTCCGTGTCGGGCTGCCACGACGGGCCTGCCAGACTGCTCGACCTCAGCGATGGCCCCGTCCCCGCCGCCGAAGGCTGGGGGCCAGGCTGTTTCAATCTCGCCTACGTGAACCTGCTGAGAGGATTCGACGCGAGCGCCGCACCCTACGCCGGCAGCAAGTACGTTCACCCGGGACAGGCGCGGACGAGCCCTCTGATATGGGCACTGTACGGCCGCAACACATCGCGGCCCTGGGACGCGACCACCCTGAGCATCGGTATCGAGAAGATGCCACCCTCCGGCCACGCGCCCCTGACGCCTGAGGAGATCCAGGCGTTCGTCGAGTGGATCGATCTCGGCGCCCTGTGGACCAGCTTGTCCGACCCCGCCATTCACTCCGAACCCGGAGCAGGAAGATGAGAGATACGCGAACGATCTGGCTGATGCTCCTGGTTCTCGGGGTCGCCCAGGGTGGAGTAGCCCATGGTGTTGCAGAGAGCGAGAGCGCTCGCAGGCCACCCACGACCCCGGGGGCGATCAGCCAGGAAGCCCTTCCGATCTTCACCGACGTCACCGAAGAGGCGGAGATTGAGTTCCGTCATAGCTTCGGCGACTTCGAGCTCACCAACATTCTCGAGGCCACCGGGGCCGGGGCTGTTTTTTTCGACTACAACAACGACGGCCACATCGACCTCTACATCGTCAATGGCGCGTGGGATCGCTCGGTCAATGACAATCGCGGCCGCAACTTGCACGGGCAGCTTTCGAACAAGCTCTTTCGCAACGACGGCGACGGTACCTTCACCGATGTCACGGACGAGGCGGGTGTCGGCGACCTGAGCGTCAGCTTCGGATGTTCGGCAGCCGACTTCGACACTGATGGCGACCTCGATTTGTATGTGCTCAACTACGGCCCCAACGTCTTCTATCGCAATGAGGGCAACGGCAGCTTCACGGATATCTCCTCCTCGTCCGGTCTGGCCGATCCGCACTTCAGCCTCTCGGCCCCGTGGTTCGACTACGACCGTGATGGCGATCTCGATGTCTACGTCGCCAACTACCTGGACTACGACGAGGGCGTGTACCGCGCCTTTTACCCGGCCGACGGTCACCCTGGTCCGCTCAGCTACGGCGGGCAGCCCGACACCCTCTACCGAAACAACGGCGACGGGACCTTCACGGATGTCACCGAGGCGGCGGGTGTCCTGAATCCCGATGGCCGCGCCATGAGTGCCACAGCCGCCGACGTCAACAACGATGGCTGGCTCGATATCTACGTCGCCAACGATGCCACCGAGAACTTCTATTACGAGAACAAGGGCGATGGCACCCTGGAGGAACGCGGCCTCTATGTGGGGCTGGCAATGGGTGAAAATGGCCAGGGTGTTTCCTCGATGGGGCCGACGTTCGCCGACATCGATCGCAGCGGGCTGCAGGATGTGTTCATTCCCGACATGGGCTACGGCACGCTGCTGATGAACCAGGGCGACATTTTCATCGATACCACGTACGCCTCGAACATCGCGCCGATCATTGGCCAGTACACGGGTTGGGCGGGCCTGGTGTTCGACTACGACAACGACGGGTACGTGGACATCTTCGTGGCCAATGGCAATGCCCATCACGAATATTCGGAAGAAGACGTTCTCATGCGCAACAACGGCGATGGGGTCTTCACCGACGTGTCGAGGGAATCGGGCGCCTACTTCGGGGAGAAATTCGTGGGACGCGGCGCCACCTACGGCGACTACGACAACGATGGCGATCTCGACATCCTGGTGGTAAACCTGAATTCAGAGGCGAGGCTGCTGCGCAACGACGGTGGCAATCGCAACAACTGGCTCAGCGTGGAGACACGGCTCGCAGGCAGCAACTCCGAGGCTATCGGGGCCCGAGTCACGGTGGCGACGGGCGAGTTGCGGCAGATTCAGGACCTCGTGCCGGTGCGCGGCTACCTTTCCCAGGTCGACTCCCGGCTGCATTTCGGCCTCGGTGCCGCCACCCAGGTGGACTCGATCGAGATTCGCTGGCCCGATGGAAGGACGCAGATACTGGAGGACGTGGCAGCCAATCAACATCTGAGGGTGGTCCAAGAAGAACGCTAGCAAGCAGAAGAGATCCAGGCTGGAGACGGCAGGCAGAAGAAGGAGCTGGTGATGCGAAGACGGACGGTGCGACGCAGGACCGTTTTGGCTTTGGGGGCCGGCGCTCTCTGTTGCGTTCTCGGCCTGACGGCGGTGCATCAGGTCGGGGCGGCGCAGGAAAGGGAGGCCGTCTACGTCGGCGCCCGGGTGTGCGGTACCTGCCACCAGGGAGCTGGCATGGGGCACCAGCTCAGTCGCTGGCTTCTGTCCAGCCATGCTCGCGCATATGCTGTTTTGTCGTCGCCCGACTCGACCCGCATCGCCGAGCTCAGCGGCATTATTCAGGAACCTCAGGAATCGCCGGTTTGCCTCGGCTGTCATGCCACCGGATCCGATGCGGAAGAGTGGGAGATGGACCCCACCTTCTTCATCGAGGACGGAGTGCAGTGCGAGATGTGCCATGGCCCCGGCTCGGAGTACATCGATGCCGCGGTGATGGCGGACCCGGAGGCAGCCATGCGGGCCGGGCTCCGCAAGATCACCGAACGAGATTGTTTGGTCTGCCACGCCGAGAAGGGCTCCCATGTGGCGATTCACAACAAGCCTCAGCTCGATGTCGGCGCGGCGTTCGAGAGGATCGCGCATCCTACGCCCGAGGTGCCCAGTTACGATCCCGTCAGGCTCGGAGCGAGTGGCCCGGGTGGCGTGGTAGGCCCGTCCGCTGCAACGAGCCCAACCGAGCCAGGCCCCAAGTACGTGGGCGTCTTTGCCTGCGCCGAATGCCACGATTCGCCTTCGCAGGGGCTGCAGTTCAGCGTTTGGCGGATGAGCCGGCACGCCCGGGCCTACGCCACCCTCTCGACGCCCGCCGCATACGAAACCGCTGAGCGGCGTGGTCTTGAAGTGCCGCCTCAGGAGAGCCCTGAGTGCCTGCGCTGCCACTCGACCGCTGGTCTCGCAGAGCCCGGCGTATATTCGCCCTCGTTGTCGAAGGACGAGGGCGTCGGGTGCGAAGCTTGCCACGGGGCTGGAAGCGAATACCTCGAAGAGGCCATCATGCGTGACTCGGTGGCGGCCCGGGCTGCAGGTCTGCGCCCTGTCACCGAGGAAACCTGCAAGGGCTGCCATGAGAGCGAGTCCTTCGATTTTGCAGAGTCGCTCGAGAAGATCGCCCATCCCACCGATCGCGCCGCAGAGGTCGTCGACGCCCCCGCCTACAAGACTCCGATCAACCTCGCCATCTCACCGGACGGTCAGGAGATCTACGTCGCGTGTGAAGCTTCTCACTCGGTCGTGATCGTAGATACGGGCAGCAGGCAAGCTGTTGCCGAGGTTGCGGTGGGTCGCCAGGCGACCGATGTGGCGTTCGACCC
>CALAKE010000402.1 GCA_937922775.1 uncultured bacterium
AGAAGACGTGGGCCGGGAATGATCCCTAGGTCAATGGCCTCCTTGATACCGACGTCGGCATAGCCGGCGCCCTCGGTGCCGAGATCCCTCATGGTCGTGATGCCGGCCCGGAGCGTGTCGCGCACGTGGACAACCGCCCGCGCCGTCCGCTGTGCCAATGATTCGTTGAGCACCTGATCAGTCCACGGTGTTTCGTTGTATGGATGCAGGAGGATGTGCGAGTGTCCCTCGATGAGCCCTGGCAGCAGCGTCATACCCTCCAGCTCGATGTCCTGGCTGCCGCGCGGCACCGAAATTCCTTCCGCCGGCCCCACTTCCGAAATGCGGTCGCCCTCGACGACGACGAGCCAGCCTTCATGAGTTTCGGACCCATCGAATACCCAGGAGGGCCGCAGAACGTAGGAGTGTGCCGGGTCTCCTTGCGCCATAGCCGTGGATACGGGGCCGCTCGGTGTAGCGAGCAGTCCGAGCAGGGAGAGTAGGGTGAGCGCGAGCAGGCCCTTCTTCATGGTTTTCATGTGTTTGATCCTCCGCGCGGTCGCGGCTCGGTGAAATGTCGAGACTGCTAGCGTTGGTAAACCGGGTAGATGTCCTTCGGGATATTCTCGTACGTAATCGTCGTTAGGTCGGCGGGACCCAGACCGGGCGCATCGACCTCGAAGATGGCCCCGGCGAGGCCTGATTCGTGGAAGCCACGGCGGAAATGAACTCGCGACTTGAGCACGACGATGTCGAGATTGTCGAGGTCGAGGCCGAGCCGTTCAAAGATCCCAGGCATCGTGACCTGATGCAGGGCCGGGGTCAGGATCAGATGGTTGTTGTCACCGAACGCAAGCACGGCGACCTGATCGAACTGGCCATAACGCCCTAGATACTCGATCTCACCGGTGATGGGTACCGGATTCCCGGCGAACTCGTCGGCGTAACCGCCGACGTCAACGGTCACGGTATCGCCCGCACCGCCGGCAGCCGCGATTTGCTCGATTGCCCTCGCATCTGAAATGGTCGCGATGCAGAAGTTGCTGCCACCCTGGTGGATCAGCTCCTCGAGGATGTGAGTCGAATTGCCCGTGCGGTCGCTGTGGTCGGCGACAACGACGGGTGTTCTGCCCTCTCTGGCTGCGGCGATCGCCAGCTCCACGCCTTCGCGGGTCTTCGGCAGGATCTTTCCGGCGAACTCCTCCCGGATGCGCCAGATATAGTCGGACATGTCGTCGGCGATGCGATCGGCCAACTCCTGATCGTTGTCAGTCATGACGATCACCGTGGCGCCGACGTCGGGCACGTCGGCGTAGGCGAAGCCGAAGGCCACCGACACGAACACATCGCGCTCGCGGTTCTCCCACCGGCGAGCCCGTTCCATGATGTCACGCGCCGGCGAGACGCCCGTGCCCTGATACACGCTCGGAGTAATGACGTTGGGCTTGCGTGCCACCATGAGCGGCTCGTATGTTCCGCGGATCGTGCGGATCAGAATCCGCGCAGCGCGTTCTCCCTGCAGAGCCGCGTCGTAGTGTGGATACCGCTTGATGATGAACACACCGTCGGCGGCTTCGGCAATCTCATGATCTTCGTTCGCGTGCAAGTCGAACGTAACGAAAATGGGGATATCACCGACCCCATCACGTACCCTGCGGACCAGCTCGGCTTCGGGTCTGGGTACATCGGTGACCGCCATGGCACCGTGCAGTGCCAAGTAGACGCCATCGAGACTGTCGATTTCCTGCAGCGCGGAGACGATGCCGGCCGAGTACTTCTCGAAAGCCTCGGTCGTGATCCAGCTCCCTGACGAACCGCCGCGCGCGCCGCGCACGGCGTAGGCACCGACGACATCGACGCCCCGATACTCCGCCGCGCCATGCACGAAGCCGCCGACATAGCCACCGTCACCCAACACCTCTTCACCGCGCAGCGGAGGGCCGTAGAATTCGAACTCTTCGATACCGGTGGGATTGGGGCAGAAGGTGCAGGTCTCATGAGAAAAGGACGCCACGCCGATGACAATCGCGTCAGCAGCAGAGCCCCCGCCGAGCGCAGAACATCCGCCGATCGTACTGGCCGTCACAAAGGCGCCGAGCCCACCGGCCACAATCAGAAGGAGGATCTGAAAGACTGGCGAGCGAGTACCGAGCGAACGAGAATCACTTCTGAACCTGGCCTTCACGATCCACCTCCCGGACATTCTGCTGTGACGGTGTTGCCAGCTCTCGCTTTCAGGCCCTGAGGGCTTCGTAGACCGCCTTCGAAACCTGGATGTCCTGCACGGCAACACCGGTCGAGTCGAACAAGGTGAGCTGATCGTCCGACTGCCGTTGGAGATCTTTGTCAGCAATGACGTTGCCGAGCTCGAGCACCTCGTCGACGTTCAGGACGCCCGCCGTGGTGGCCTTGAAGACCTCACCGCGCAGCTCACTTTGAGGGATGCTGTCAACGACCACGATGTCGGCCTGGGCGAGAACCCTCGAGTCGACCTCCTGCTTCTCGGGAGTGTCGGAGCCGATGGCATTGATGTGAGTGCCGGGCCTTACATCTTCGAGCTGCACCAGTGGTTCATACGACGGCGTAACACAGACGATGAGGTTGCAGCTTGAAGGTATGTCACGGGCATCGAGCGTGGCCTGGACATCGTAGCCAAGCGGTTCGACATCGGCGCGATAGCGGTCGAGCTCCTCCTGGCTGATGCCCCACACCATGACCTTCCTACAGTCGACGATGGGGCGCAGGTATTTGAGTTGCAGCCTCCCTTGCACCCCGGCGCCGTAGATTCCGATGCGCTCCACGTGCTTCGGCGCCAGGTAGCGTGCCGCCACCGCCCCCGCGGCCGCTGTCCTGATGTTGGTGAGATGGCTCTCATCGAGCAGCACGGAGAGCAACTCACCGGTTTTCTGGCTGAAGACCAGCATGAGGCCGGTACCGGTCGGGATGCCGAGGTTGACGTTTTCATAGAATCCGGTCGCCACCTTGATGACGAAGTAGTCGTCGCCGGTGATGTAGCCGTACTTGATGTGGGCCTCGCCCGGCGGGTCGTGCATGACCAGCTCGCCAACCGGAGGCACCACGACGTTGCCCTGCGAGTAAGCGACGAAACCCTCCTCAATCAACGTCGTAAGGTCGATATCGTCGAGAACCGAGTTGATCTGCTCTAGGTTGTAGGTTTGGGTCATCTCGAAACTCTCCTAACCAGGTTCACAGCTCGATGATCTCCGCCTCCAGGGCCCCATCGCGAACGCGCAGCTTGGCTACCGTCGCCGGCAAGTTGAATCGTCGTGGCCCGGCACTGCCGGGGTTGAGATAGAGCACGCCATTGCGCTCTTCGACGTGTGGCCTGTGGGTATGGCCTGTAACGACGACATGAAAACCTGCAGCGGCAGGGTCCAGGTCGAGTTGGTCGAGATCGTGCACAATGAAGAAGCGTATCTTCTCGGTCTCTGCCACCTCGGTACGCGGTAGCCTTTCGGCCCACGGACCGTTGTCCATATTGCCGCGGACGGCATGAACGCGAGCAATTCTGCCGAGCTGGGTGAGAATATCCAAGCGGCCGATATCACCGGCGTGGACAATCAGGTCGACTCCTCGGAGGGCCTCCATCGCCTGCGGACGGAGGAGCCCATGAGTATCCGAGATCGCGCCGATGACCTGTTCCGCTGGTTCGCGCCCCGCCATGTCAGTCCTCTAAGGCCCAGTCGACCGCCTTGCGCGCGTGGATCATGGTGGTGTCGAAGATGGGAACGGTCGAGTCTTCCCTCCCGACCAGCATGGAGATCTCGGTGCATCCGAGAATAATCGCTTCGGCGCCGCGAGCCACGAGGCCGGCGATGATCCCCCGGTAGGCGTTGCGCGACTCGTCGCGCACGGTTCCCAGACAGAGCTCCTCGTAAATGACCCTGTGGACCGTACCCCGTTCCAACTCATCCGGCACCACGACCTCCAGGCCATGGTTCTTCTCGAGTCGACCACGGTAGAAGTCGTGCTCCATGGTGAACTTCGTTCCCAGAAGACCGACCGTTGTCAATCCGGCCGCTCTGACTTCCTCCGCCGTTGCGTCGGCAATATGTAGCAGCGGAATGCCAATGCCTTCCTCGATCTGTGGCGCCACCTTGTGCATGGTGTTGGTGCAAATCACGAGGAAGTCGGCACCACCCGCCTCGATCGAACGTGCCGCGGCAGTGAGGATATCGGCCGTTTCATCCCAGCGATCGGCGTGCTGGAGAGTCTCGATCTCCTGGAACTCGACCGAGTAGAGCACCACTCGAGC
>CALAKE010000403.1 GCA_937922775.1 uncultured bacterium
CTGCGGTGCTTCGTGTGTCGGCCCGCAGCCGTTCACCAATGGACCAGGTCGCCTCCGCGGACGATGCGCACCTCCATCTGCGACCAATGCCGCCATTCGACGTGTCCGTCGTGTACGAGCAGGTTTCCCCCCTCGGGCTCGACGTACGCCCTCCGGGGGTAACCTCCGGATTGCCGAACATCACGCCGATTTTTTCGCGCACCTGATTGATGAAGACCAAGGTGGTCTGAGATTTCGAGACCACGTGCGTGAGCTTCCGCATCGCCTTCGACATCAGCCGGGCCTGCAGACCCGGTTGCGTGTCGCCCATTTCGCCCTCGATCTCGGCCCGCGGCACGAGAGCCGCAACCGAGTCGACCACCAGCACGTCGAGCGCGGCACTGCGCACCAGGGTCTCGGCGATCTCCAACGCCTGCTCGCCTGAGTCTGGCTGCGATACGAGCAGCTCGTCGAGATTGACTCCCAGCGTCTTACAGTACTCAGGGTCGACGGCGTGCTCGGCGTCGATGAACCCACACATCCCGCCCGCCATCTGCGCCTGGGCGACGATGTGGAAGGCCAGCGTCGTTTTACCGGACGCCTCCGGGCCGTAGATCTCGATCACGCGGCCACGAGGAACGCCACCCACGCCGATGGCAAGGTCCAGACCAATTGAACCGGTGGAAATGCTGGGAACGTCGACGGCGGTATCCGACCCGAGGCGCATGATGGCGCCCTTGCCATGCTGGCGCTCGATTTGCGCAATTGCCAGGTCTGCCGCCTTCAGCTTGTCATCGTCGTTTTTCGTCATCTCTTGCTCCGCTGGTCCCCCGGCTCCATACGTCGATCGAAACCCTTACTCACCTAGACTATTCTGGCACTTCGCGTCCGATGCCAGCCGCATACGGCTGATCCCGGCCGTGGTCCCCTGCCCCCGCGGTGCAGCCCGTCTGCTGAACTTAGATGGCCACGCCGGAACCGTACGCCGATCAGCGAGTCGTGTCAGGAGCCAGATAGAGGCCGAATACCTGCAGCCCCAGCTCGCGAGTGTCGCTCGACGCGGGATCGATCTCCGTGGGCTTGAACCACTTGTCGACCTCGATGGTCACCTCGACCCAATCACCGTCGCCGAGCGCCTCCGCCGGCACCTCGATTCGCTCCTCGAAGGAAGTCTGATCCGTAACCTCGATACTGGCGATCTCGACTTCCCCGATGCTGAGACGAACGATCTGCGGTCCACCGATTTCCACAACGGGGCTGTGGGCCCTCAGATGCAGGATCGCGGGTCCGCGAGGGTTGCCGAAGGCCGCCACGGCCTTTCTTTCCATCCAAGTCCAGCGATCACCCGTGGTAGCCACAATCTCCTCGTCGAACCAACCCTCGAATGTGACCGGCAAACCCGCCACATCATCTGCTCGCACGTACAGGCGATGAACGCTGGGCCGTCCGTTCCACTCACCTTCCGACTTCACCGCGATTCTGCCGTCGTCGTCGTAGAGCCCAACGTAGAAATCGATGTAGTCGGGCCGCAGGTCGGCGGGCGGATATAGCCAACGCGAGTACGACACTTCTTCCCCCGGGCTCCACTGGCTAGTGGGCAGGGGCGGGAAGTGGTCATCCTGCAACAAGATCGTACCTTCTTGATCGATGAGGTGAACAAACACGTGGTAGTCGTCGGAGGGTGGGCTGAAATCGGGGCCCGGTGCCCAGCTATAGGCGAGCTCCAGTGGTTGCCCGACCGGCGTGCTCTCAGGCAAATTCAGTGACGGCTCAACGTCGACTTGTCGCTCCGGCTCTTCTCCACCACAAGCCATGGCGGAAACCGCCGTGAGCAACAGGCTGATCCACAGCAGGTGACGGAACCTCGAGGCTCCGCGCACAGCTTCCCTTGGCAACATTTGTCCACTCCGCGATGCGTGCCGAGGCACGCCTGAAATGTTTGTGTCTTGGTTGAGGCCGCGAGCCGCAGTCTACTGCGGGCCTGACAGGCCTTCAAGTTGTCCCCAGGAATCGCCCGAGAGGCAACGTTGACCGCCCCTGGGCCCTATGCTAACTTCCGCGCCGACCGACAGTTTAGCGTTTCTGCAGCTCTTCGGCGGCGTCATCGAACGTTGCCGGACGTGTTATCTGCGCAAGGAGGATCAGATGTCCTATGAGGCCCTCGGGATGGTCGAGACCCGGGGACTGGTTGGTGCGGTCGAGGCGGCGGATGCGATGGTCAAAGCCGCAAAGGTCGTGCTGGTCGGCAAGGAGCAAGTAGGTGGAGCGTACGTAACCGTCCTCGTGCGCGGAGATGTCGGCGCCGTCAAGGCGGCGACTGACGCGGGCGCAGCCGCGGCCCGCCGTGTCGGAGAGCTGATTTCCGTACACGTCATCCCGCGCCCGCATGAAGAAGTGGAAGGAATCCTGCCCCCAACTCCGAGCGAATAGGATCCTGGCAGCGGGTACGATGGAGAGGAGTAGCCTTCCCCACCAGCGGCCGGTCCGCCGGATGAACTCGAGAGCCAACCGCCCATGCCCAACGCGGATCTAGACCGCGACCTCGAGTCGATCCACGAGGCTCGTGTGCTCGCTCGCGCTGCTCGCCGTGCGCAGCAGGAAATCGAGCACTTCGATCAAGTGCAGGTCGACAACATCGTCGAGGCCATGGCCGCAGCAGGCCTTCAGGAGAGCGACCGCCTCGCGGCAATGGCGCACGAAGAGACGGGCTTCGGCAATGTTCCCGACAAGGTTCTCAAGAACAACTTCGTGCTCCAAGACGTCGTCGCGGCAATTCGCGGCATGCGTACTGTCGGGGTGCTGCGCGAGGATCGTCAGGAGGGAGTCCTCGAGATCGCCGAGCCGGTTGGCGTTGTGGCCGGAATCATTCCGACGACAAACCCGACCTCGACGGCGATGTTCAAATGCCTGATTGCCGTCAAGGCACGGTGCGGAGTCGTCCTGTCACCACACCCGGGGGCCAGGGAATGCATTCGGGAGAGCGCCCGACTGATGCACGATGCCGCGGTGCAGGCAGGTGCGCCGCGTGGGCTGATCGGCTGCATGAACGTGGTGTCGATGGAGGGAACCCGCGAGCTCATGAATGGCCGTGACACCGATCTGATATTGGCCACGGGGGGCATCGGCCTCGTCAAGGCTGCCTATTCGGCGGGGAAGCCCGCCTACGGTGTCGGACCCGGCAATGTACCCGCCTACATCGAGCGCAGCGCAGATGTAGGCAAGGCGGTCCGCGACATCATCGCCGGCACGACCTTTGACAACGGAACTCTGTGCTCCTCCGAGCAGGCGATCATCTGCGACCGTGCCATCAGCGCGCAGGTTCAGGCCGAGGTGAAGGCGAACGGTGGCCACTTCCTATCGGCGGAGGAAAGCGAACGTCTCGCAGCCGTCCTGATCACCGACGACCTCCTGGTGAATCCACGGCTCGTCGGTCATTCGGCTGAAGCGATCGCCGATGAAGCAGGCATCTCTGTACCCTCCGGGACGCGCGTTCTCGTCTGCCCCCTCGACGGTGTCGGCAAGGAGCATCCGCTCTCGCGCGAGAAGCTCTCGCCTGTGCTCGCCTACTACGTGGTCGAAGATTGGCACGAGGGCTGCGAGCGCTGCATGCAGTTGCTTCGTTTCGGTGGTCTCGGCCACACGCTGTCTATCCACTCGCAGGATCGCGACGTGATCCTCGAGTTCGGTCTTCGCAAACCCGCACACCGAGTTTTGGTCAATACCGTCTCGGCGCTGGGCGCGGTCGGGTATACGACAAGCCTGTTCCCTTCAATGACTCTCGGCTGCGGCTCCTGGGGCAACAACATCACGTCCGACAACATCGGGCCGCAGCATCTGCTGAACGTCAAGCGGCTCGCCTATGAGACCCGGCCACTGAGCCGTTCCATGTCGGGCGAGCCTGCGGCCTCCGGACGTGCAGCCGAAGCAGCGGCTCCCGAGCTGGAATCTCGTATCGCGGAGTTCCTCACCAGCCGCGGAGTCCTTCCGACCTCAGGTGCGACCCCTCCCGGGGCTGGTCGCAACACGGTGGTCTCGGCAAGAGACGCACAAATGAAACCGCAGTCCACCTTCCCCAGAGCCTCATCCGCTCCCCCGTCGCCCACTCCGAAACCCGGACCTTCGGTGCGGAGCTGTGGCTGTTCGACCACGAGCTGTGGCTGCGAGACGACAAGCGCCGACAAGGAGAGTGTAGGTCCCGCAGCCCCTGCACCGGCCGCCTCTCCCGAGCCTCCCCGTGATCGCTCCCCGATCGCGTCTCAGCCTCCGGCGGGACCCTCATCGCCACTGCCGGCGGCACCCGCTTCGCCACCCCCTCCGGAGGTGGTGGAGTTCGTCAGCGAGACCGATGTGCGAGACGCGATGGCAAAGGGAGAGAAAATCTGTATCGGACCAGCTACAATCATTACTCCCCTCGGGCGTGAACTGGGCGAACAACACGGAGTGTTCAGGCGGCAATGATGGTGGCTCCCGCATGGCGGGATGGGGCTGCAAGATCCATCCTCAAAGGATTTCTTTTTCTGGTTATAGGCCTCTCGTGGGCCTGTGCCCGTTCCACACCTCCTCCTGAGACCGATCCTGAGGCAGCAGCGGCTGCCCAGAGAGAGATGTCTCGGCAGACCGTCTCGCTGCCCCAGCTCGAGGAAGAGGCTGAACTGCATTTCGCCGCGGGCGAAGTTGCGTATCGGGATGGCAACTACCGCTATGCCGATAGCCAGTTCCAGGCGGCGCTCGATGTCTATCTGGAGGCCGAAGTGCCGGAAGAGCTGCAACCCGAGCTGCAAGCAGCCTTCAACCATCTCTTCAGCCGCATCCATGCCCTCGGGCTCGAAAGCCTCCTTGCGGCGGTCGATGAGCAAGTCTCCCTACCGGCGGAGGAGCTGCCGACAATTCCCGAGGAAGAGCTCGAAGAGTTCCGAGCCCGTGTCCTTGATCCGCTCCCCGAAGAGCCGCTCTTTACGATCCCCATTCCAGACCCTAGGGACAACGCCAAGGTAGAAGCAGCGCTCATGTACCTGGTCACGGACCGCAAGGAAGTCATCCAGGAGGGACTGTCTCGAGCGTCGCGTTACATGCCCATGATCCTCGCCACCCTCGAGGACGTCGGGGTACCGAAAGAGCTGGCCTGGGTCCCTCTCATCGAGAGCCTCTTCAAGCCCGCGGCCTACTCACGCGCCCGCGCCTCGGGCATGTGGCAGTTCATGAGCGGTACGGCGCGCCTGTACGGTATGCGGGTCGACTGGTCGGTCGACGAGCGCCGGGATCCCGTACGCGCCACGCGCACGGCGGCTATCTATTTGAAGGATCTCTACGAAGAGATGGGAAGCTGGGAGCTCGCGCTGGCGTCCTACAACGGCGGCAAGGGCCGTGTGGGTCGTGCCATCGAGCGCGTCGGTTCACGTGACTTCTGGGAAATCGCCGAGACTCGCAACCTGGCGCGCGAAACTCGTGACTTCGTGCCCAAGATCTTCGCGGCCATGTACATCGGCACCGATCCGGGGCGGTACGGACTCGAGTTCGAGGTTCAACCACCCCTCGAATACGACGAGGCCATCGTCGATTCAATCACCGATCTCAGAGTCCTTGCCGACGCGGCCGGAACATCAATTGACGTGATCCAGGACCTCAACCCCCACCTCCGCGCTGCTACCCCCAATGTGGACGAGTACATCGTCTACGTGCCGAGGGGGACCCGACAGAGCTTCGAGACCGCCCTGGCGGCGATCCCACCGAGTGACCGGGTCAACTTCATCGAGCACCGGGTCAGCAGCGGCGAGAACTTGTCGGTAATCGCGGCGCGGTATGGCACCCGCGTTAGCGCGATCCAAGAGGTCAACAACATCAGCAACCCGAGGCGACTGCAGATTGGACAGCGCCTGGTGATCCCGGTCGGGGAGCCCGGACGGTACTACAGCAGCCAGCCTCTCGCTGGCTACGAGCTCGGTGAGCAGGTGACGTACCGGGTCCAGCGCGGTGACAGTCTTGCTCAAATCGCAACGATCCACCGCACGAACGTCGCGAGCTTGATGGATTGGAACGGCCTCACCTCCACCCTGATCTATCCGGGTGATCGCTTGGTTGTTTACTACGGCACCCGCGGTGCGGCGCCGCGACCCCAGCCAACGGCCTCCGCGACTACGAGCAGTTCTTCTGCCCCGGCACCGATGGCCGTCGAGACTGACACGACCGACGCCTCGCGGAACCTGTATACCGTTCGACGTGGCGACAATCTGTACATCATCGCGCAACGGTTCAACGTGTCGGTCGAGCAACTCAAGAGCTGGAACAACCGGCGCAGCAATCTCATCCACCCCGGCGACAAGCTGGTCGTCTACACCTCATCGCCTCTTGTTGGCGATCCGGATGTCGCCCAGCCGACGCACAACTTGGTGCGTCATACCGTGCAGCGAGGCGACGCGCCGTACGTGATTGCACAGCGCTACGGCGTCTCACTGAATTCCCTGCTGGCCGCCAACGGTCTGACGAGAAGCAGCCGGATCTATCCGGGTGATGTGCTTGTCGTTCCCGGCGCCACGGCGTCGCAAGGCACAGCGATCTACACCGTGCGCCGGGGCGATACACCCGCGCACATCGCCCAGAGCCATGGCGTTTCTCTCGATGAGCTTCTACGCGCCAACGGCCTCACTCGTCGCAGCGTCATCTACCCAGGCGACCAGCTCACCATTCCGGGTCGCTAGCGACAGGCTCTCCACGGGTCCTTTCTTCTCGACAAGGCCTTTCCTCTCGGTGCCTCGCTCACGGTAGGGCTCCAAATATCCGGCACTTCCTGGTGCGATGGCCGTCCCTACTTGATGAGGGAAACCACCGAATCGTCGCGCATCGCGAGGCAGGCCCGAGCCTCTGGGAGTGGCAGGCGAGAACGGCAGGAGTCACACGTGTCGGACCAAGGTGAGATGGGGCGTCTGCACTCTGCCGTCATCAGCGGGGTCGAGGCCGCTCTGGTCA
>CALAKE010000404.1 GCA_937922775.1 uncultured bacterium
TCCAACGAGTACAGAGACAAGCACTATGAGCGCCTCGCCTACGCCAATCGACACTTCGGCAAGAACACTCCTGGGCCGGGTTGGAGGACGGATCAGGGGCGCATCTATGTGATTCTCGGCGCGCCTATGAGCCGAAGGGAACTGACCAGTACGCGGATGGCCTACCCAGTGGAGGTCTGGAATTACCACGCCGATCCGAAGCTCCGGATCAGGCCCTTTTTTAATCTCATCTTCTTCAGAGAAATGGGCATGGGTGAATTCCGCCTCTACAGCCCGATGTCCGACGGCCCCCGCGCCTTGCTCAACTCGGTGGGTGAAATCAACGCGGATGAGATTGCCGCCTCCATGGATGGGGATATCGCTCAGAACGAACGGGCGGCGGCCTACATGGTGCTCTCGGAGGTCAACTACGAGCTGGCAGCGGCGTCGTTGAGCTTCGTTCCGACACAGACCGATCTCGCCATCGAGATGCCTTCGATGGAGTCGGACATGCTGGTGGCTCAGATCGAGCGGGTCCCCGAGGTGGTCATGCCCACGGCTGCCTGGGCCTACCCGATTCTGACCGGCAGCATCGAGGCCGTCGTGCGTTATGAGACCCTGCCTATCGCAGCCGTGGCCACGGCCCTTCTCGATCCCGGCGGCATTCCTTTCGTTCACTATGCCGTGAGTGCCAATGGGGAGCAGTTGAATATTCGAGAATATGAAGGTGACTATTACCTGACCTTCGAGGTGGCCGGCGCGATGCTCGACCCGGAGCGTCGGGTCGTCGCGGACATCGGCGGGGGCCGGGACGGGGCGAGGATCATCCAGGGCACGCTGACGGAGGAGCAGGCACGTTCGATGCATTCGACGCCTGTCATCTATGTTGATCGCGTCCCTGTCGTCGAGGGCGAGTTCCGCTTTGAAGTGATCCTCGAAAACAACGTCTCGCACGAGTTCGGGCGAGCCGAGCTCGATTTGAAGGTGCCCACGCCGAACCCGCAGCAGCTGGGTACCTCGGATCCGATTCTCCTCCTCGACTACCTTCAGCTCGAAAACTACGACGCGTTTGCTGAGCACTATCCGTTCCAGATCGGGCTGCTGGAGCTGATGCCGGCCGTCGACTCTCCTTTCGCCAGCGGCAGCAGTCTCAGGATCTACCATCAGGTCTATATCCCCGCCGGTCATACCGAGATGGTGGTGGCAAGCTACCAGCTCGAGGGTGACGATGGCGTTGTGAAGGAAGAGCTGGCGGGAATCGACCCCGCGCAGGCAGACAGGCACGGCACCGTGAACCTCGTAGCGTCCCTCGATCTCGAGGGTGTTGCCGCCGGCGACTATCGGCTGTTCGTCAATCTCGAGGGCGACGGGCGCGGCGCCATGACACTGCCGGTAACCGTCACAGAAGGGGCCGAGGCGACTCGCCCGCTCTTCGAGGCGCAGCAGCAAACGCCACCCACGGATCCCTTCGTCGGATACCAGAGGGCGCTGCAGTACCGGGTCCTCGGTCAGGTCGAGGCGGCGATCGCGACCCTCGCTCCGGTTCTGGCGCGTGCCCCCGACTTCGTCGAGGGAGTCGACCTGCAGACCGAGCTCTTGATGGAAGCTGGTCGCTACGAGGAGCTCGACCGTCTGCTGGCGCCGCTGCTGATCGACAACCCGAATGATATCGATGCCCTCATCACCCTGGGCAAGGCCAACGCGGGCATGGGGCGACGCTACGACTCGATCCGCTACCTCGAGCGTGCCCGCATGGCCGGAGCCGAGGAGACTCCCCTCCTCCTCAACGACCTGGCGACGGAATACTTCGCCGATGGCCAGGCGCAGAAGGCTCGAGAGCTCCTCGAGAGGTCCCTGGAGATCGATCCGGAGCAGCCCGAAGTACGACGGCTGCTGGAAGAGCTGGCGACAGGCGAATCGCGCTAGCATGCGTGCGCCCGCCCGTGGCATGTTCGCCCTACAGTTGCCGAGGAATGCCCTCCCCCGAAGCGCACCATCAACTCGGCGCTATTGTGGGGGGCAATATCCGAGCGGAGCCTCCCTGATAGGTCTCCCAGCCTCCAGATGTGCAGGGGGCACCGACAAGCAGACTTCACGCCTATCTAGTGGGCGCGCCCTAGCGTCTTCAGGGCCGCCTGGTCAGGTGACTTGCCGCAATAGTGCCAATCCACTACTACGTGCCAAACGGGTCCGGCTATCTCGTGATCCAATTCAGCGGTATAGCATGCGTTCTGAGGTGCGGGAGAACAGTAGTAGCAGTTCGAATAGCAGCTAGTCAGGATCTCGTCGTTGTCGCAATCGTCCATGCAAGAGGACAGTGAGTCGCCGGAGCCCTGATCATGTGTCATGCTTTCGCATTCGTCGTAGCATGCGGCCTCCATCACCTCACACTCTTGGCAGCAAGGAGCGAGCGTCGCGGCTTCTGAGGCACCTGCGGGCTCGTGCGGGTCTACGAGCAGCAACAAGCACCCAAGCCCCACGAAGAAGATGCTGACGCCAAGGGATCTCACAACGATTCCATTCATATCATCGCTCCTCTCATCGTGATCTGCTGGTCCAGAGCAATTACCGCTTCGGAGTTGTCACAAGACCCAAAGGTCTTGCACCTGAGACCTCGAAACGAGGCATGTTGTCTCGACCCTGCCCTTCATTCATGATCCGGAATCAGAAACGCCTTGTGCAATTGCCCAAAAAGAGAAAGCGCCTGTCCTCGTAATAGCGAAGCGGGTGAACAGGTTCCGATCCGGTGGGAAGCTTAGGTTCCTGCGAACGCGCCGTGTTTGTTCCAGAGTTTCTTGAGGTCATCCGCATGCTATGCGCAAGATGAGCTTCCGACTGACGCTCGGTTCTGCTAAGCGACTAAAGTGCGCTTGTGATGCGCAGGCACGGACAATACGATTGGGTTATTCCCTTTCCGTCCGAGCGCGAGCCCGGGGTCCCAGTTCTGGCGTAGATCGCGAGGAGTGTTCCGATGAGCAAGCGGCTCTCGGGTCGGCATGGTGCCCTGTTCTCTCGCAGGTGTCTGCCTCTGGGGCAGGCGCGATCTCTGCCGTTCCTGCTCCTCCTCCTCGTTGCGCCCGCGCCGCCGCAGTCTGCGGAGGTCCCAGCCCAGCAGCAGCTGGTTTTCGAGGCGACCGTCGAGCGAGTGCGCGTCGACGTGATCGTTACCAACGCCGACGACCAGTTCGTGGGCGACCTCGGGTTCGAGGACTTCCGCTTGTATGAGGACGGCGCGCCTCGGCAGATCCTGAGCGTGCAGCTAGTCGATCTGGGCGCGGGTACCGTCGCCGATATTGAGCCCCTCCCATCGGAGCAGGTCACAGGGCGAGTGAGGATGGATCCTGCTGCCGAGACCCCTGAGGCACACCCGGTTGGCAACGACTACGGCGCCATGATCTTCCTCATCGACGCGGCAAGCCTCGATCCCAGAGCGAGAATCCGGTTTGCTCGTCAGTGGGGCGAAATGTTGGGGGAGGCCCAGATACTCAACGTTCCGCGCGCCGCCTACATGCTGGACCAGACGGGACGCCTACGTGAGTTGACCTCCTTGACCCACGACGTGGACGCCCTGCGAGGCGTGGCGGATGCGGTACAGGCCGACTCGGCCCTCGGCACATCCATGGGAAGGAAGCTCGTAGGTCTCCTCAATGATTCTCAGGATCCGGCCACGAGCGGTGACGCCATCCGTCAGGCCCGGGCGTATGAGGCTGAAGAGCGATTTCGCAGCTACATCACATTGGATATTCTGACTCAGTTCTGTGACGCCCTGGCGGCTCGCTCCGGGCGGACGGCATTGGTCTGGGTGTCATCAGGGGTGAAGCTCACTGAGGGCGGGCCATTCTGGGCGATAGCCGGGAACGATCCCGCCATGAACCTCGCCCGGGACCGAGGAATCCTGGATCGTCAGGCGGCACTCCATGAGGCCGCGAATAGCGCCAATGTCAGCATCTACAGTATCGACCCCACGACCCCGGGCGATCTGCAGAGCGTGGGATTCGACCCCTCGTCCCAAAGGAGTGGATCGGGGTTCGCCAGAGAGGAGTTTGACCCGAGTGCGGAATCGGAACAGGTCGATGCTATTGATGACGCGATCGACGGGATGCGTGATTCGCTGCGCCACGCGGCCACTGCAACGGGTGGCGAGGCGTTCATCATGTGGGGTGATACGGCGCGTGCGCTGAGGACGATCGAGGAAGACGGCCGCCGGTACTACCTCCTCACCTACGCTGTGCCTTCGCCGCTTGGCGACGATGAGTATCACGAGATTCAGGTCGAGGTGCAGCGTCCCGATGTCAACGTACGCGCCCGGGGCGGATACGTGGATCTTGCCCCTGTCGATCGCCTCACCCGATCCGTCGCCGCAGCCCTGATCCTCCCGGGTTCGGTGGCAGCCACCCCTGTAGGTGTCAGAGCGTTCAGGAGGTGGTCAGCCGAGGGCGAACCCGTGATCGACCTGGCGATCACGGTCGAGGGGGAGCAGGCCGCGCGCGGGGCGATGGCCGCAGGCCCGGACTCTTCGATGCCCTGGAGAGAGCTCCATGCGATGGCGCTCGACGGCGCCATGGAGATGGTTGATGAGTTCCACATTGCTGTACAGCCTCCCGGCGATCCCGCCGCCCCAAGGCCGTTCGTGTATCTGCATGCGTGGGCCCTGCCGCCTGGAGAGCACGACATTCGTGTTGTCGTGAACGATGAGGGCGGCGGCCGGCTCAGCGCGGCACAACTGGCCGTCGAGGTGCCTGCGTCCGCGGGTGAGTGGGCCACTAGCGATCTGGTGCTTACCGTCACCGACGGTCATCGCCCGTCTCAGCCGCTGATCGAGAACGAGCTGTTCCCTGGCGAAACGCTCGAGATCCACATGGAGGTCGATGGCGGACGAGAGCCGGTTTTCTCGGGCAGGGTTCTCGGTCCCGACCCGGAAGTGCTGGTGGCGGAGCTTCCCGGGTCACCCATGACTCGAGACAGCACCGGAATCCACCGAGGATCGCTGTGGCTGGAGGAGATGCCGCCGGGAAGCTACACGCTAGAAGTACGGGTTGCCGACCCGCTGGTGAACGAGGAGCGGGAGTTCAGGGTCCCTCTCCAGGCACGGCCGGCAATCGGGCTTGATCAACATCCGCCGCCGATGGCGATGCAGAAGTCTATGGAGTCCTGATGAGAGCCTCGACGGCAGTTCCTCGCCTCGTCCTCGGTGCTGCCCTGGCCGCCCTGGCCGGCGGAAATTCCGCTGCCACCCCAACCTGGATTGGTGACGTCGCGACGCAGGTTTCCTCTCAAGCTCCTCGGAATCCTGATGCGGGCAGGCCTTCGTATGGAGTGGAGGTGGAAATGGTGACTCTGCCTGTGACCATCGTGAGTTCGCACGACCCTCTTGGGGGCGTTCTCACTCGAGAAGACTTCACCGTCCTCGATGAGGGCGTTGAGCAGGACGTGGCCGTCCTGTTGAAACCGGGTGATACCCCTCTTGAAGTTGCTGTTCTCTTGGACTTGAGCAGCAGCATGGATCCCGACGCAGGCACCGCTAGGCAGGCGGTTCTATCGTTTCTTGAGCAGCTTGCCGCCGACGACTGCGTTCTGTACCTGCCCTTTGCCGATAGCATCGCCACAGCAGAGTGGAGCACGCCAGACGACCCTGATCTCAGAGCCAGGGTACTTGGATCTCAGATGGAGGGGGGAACGAGGCTGTTTGATGCTCTCGTGGATTCCTTCTACCGAGTAGAGCAAGGTGAGGAACGATGCGGTGCGCTGCCCACTCTCAAGACGCCTGGTGCGACCGATGCCTACCGACGTCGTGCCCTCGTGGTAGTTACTGATGGGTTTGACGCGGGCAGCGTCTTGAGCTTCGAACACGTGCTGAGCACCGCTCGGCAAGTAGAAACGCCAGTGTTTCC
>CALAKE010000405.1 GCA_937922775.1 uncultured bacterium
CCAGATGAACGAGGGGAGTGGCGCCGATACTCTCCAATGCTTCCATAAAGTCAGTCCTGTTCGGTTAAGAGCTTGCCTGTGAGGTCCAGCCAGGGCCTACCGAGGTCCAGCCAGGGCCCGCTGAGGTCAAACCTGGACCTAACGACGTCCGGCCTGGTCCTCATCGGCCGTAAACGCCGTAGCTACAGAAGTATGGGCCTGCCCGGTTACCAACCTGCCGCTATTCGAGCCGGGTTGCCGGCATGCCTCCCTCCCTCATCTTCTTCAGCGGCAAGTACACCAGCAGCCACAACAGCAGCGGATAGACCAGGAGGCTCACCCAGAAGCCTTGATAGACAACCGGCAAGACCGGTGGGGCCTCCGCTCCCGTGGGCAGACCGAAATAGCTGCGATAGAGGTCGGCGCCGATCACCAAGAGGGCAATGCCCACCGCCATCAACGACTCACCCGCAATGAAGCCGGACGAGAGCAGAATGCCGGTGTTCTCGGCGCGTGTCTTCTCCTCGGCGGTTGCCTCCTTCTTCTCCAGCTGCTTGTCGAGAATCCAGCGAATGATGCCACCGACGAAGATCGCGGCGGTCGATTCGAAGGGCAGGTACATGCCGACGGCGATGAGCATCGGGGCCGGGGCTTTGATCAGAATGAGGCCGAGACCCAGGAACATGCCGGCGATGACGAGCGGCCAGGCCATCTCTCCGCCCACGATGCCTTCGGCCATCATCGCCATCAACCCCGCTTGTGGAGCGGGTAATGCCGCCGATCCGATCTGATATACCTGGTCAAGCGCGATCAGGGGCAGGGCCAGAACCATCGCCGCCGCAAGAACGCCGAGAAGCTCGGCAGCCTGCATCTTCCAAGGCGTGCCGCCGAGAATGTGGCCGACCTTGAGGTCCTGCATCATGTCGCCGGAGATACCGGCGGTGCAACAAACAACGCCAGCCACGGCCAGCACTCCTGCCACTCCCTTCAGGTCGGTCACCCCAATCATGACCATCAGCACCGCGGCAATGAGCAGTGCGCTGAGCGTCAGTCCGGAGATCGGGTTGTTGGAGCTGCCGATCAAGCCGACCAGGTAGCCGGCGACCGCGGCGAACAGGAAGCCGAGAATCAGCATCACGACGGTGAGGAGCAGAGCGGCTCCCCAGGAGCCGACGTAGTACCCGTACAGGAAGAACATCGGGATGGCGACCAACCCAATGGCGACGAACACCTTGCGGAAATCGAGGTCGATCTCGGTGCGGTCGACGTCCTTCCCACCGCCGCTGACGCTGAACTGGGTGAGGGCCTTCTTGATGCCGCTGATCAGTGACGTGCGCAGGCCGATGAGCGTGTAGAAGGCAGAAACGATCATGGTACCGACGGCCAATGGCCGCACTTGCCGCAGCCAGACCTCGATCGCGATGTCACCGAGCTGATTGCTAGCAGCGAGTGACGTAACCAACGTCGGATTCAAGAAGATCGACAATGGCACCAGTAGGAGCCATCCCATCAAGGCGCCGGAAAAAAGCACCGCGGAGATGCGAAACCCGACGATGAAGCCGACTCCGGCAAGCATCGGCGAAGCGGAAGGCGTGGCGAGCAACATGCCGCCCTGATAGTCGATGCGCTCGCCGAGCATGTTGATGCTCGAGCTTCCGAAGGTGAAGAAGCGACTGATGCTCTCGCTCATCATCTTCACGCCATACTGGTTCTTGAACAGCTCCCAAAGAGCGGCGATTCCCATGGCGCCGAACACCAGCGCTGCTCCGGTCTGGCCCCCCTGACCAGCCTTGACAACCTCGCCGACCGCGACGCTCTCGGGGAATGGCAACTCGGCCTCGACCACGAGGGAGCGCCTCAGGATGATGACCAGCAGTACGCCGAGGATTCCGCCGATCGCCATGATGATCGTCGCCTCGAGGTAGCGTAGCTCCTCCCAGGCTCCGGCAATGACGAAGGCAGGGATGGTGAAGATGGCGCCTGCCACCAGAGCTTCACCGACCGAGGCCGTAGTTCGCGCGATGTTCTCCTCGAGGATCGTACCCTTCAGTGGCCTGAGCAGGGCCATGGCCACGACGGCGGCAGGAAAGGTGGCGGCCACCGTGAGCCCCGCCTTCATGCCGACGTAGGCATTGGCGGCGCCGAGGAAGATCGCCATGAGGATGCCGAGCAGCACCGCCTTGACGGTGAACTCCGCCATCGTCGATTGCGGTGGCACGTAGGGAGTTTCGGCCTTCTTACCCATTTACCCCTCCGGGGGAAGTCGGTGGTGGGAAGAACGGAACAAGCGGGCGCATTGTATTTTCGCCGCGGAAAGTGTGTCAACGACAGGAAGCAAAGGTCGCCGCAAAGCTCGCCTGGATTCGAAGTATTTGCCCGACAGCTATAGAATCCGCAGACAGGTTGGCCGGGAGGTCGTGACGGCCATCCTCAGATCACTGAGCGACCTGAATTTGACTCCCCCGGAGGAACCCATGAGCTTCGTTTCCGACTTCGAACCCAAGGCGGTATGGCAGCACTTCGATCAGATCCTAACGATCCCGCGCGGATCCAAGGAGGAGGAAAAAATTCGCGAGTACGTCTGCGGCGTCGCTGAAAAGGCCGGGTTGAGCCACACCGTTGACGATGCCGGAAACGTGGTCGTCGTAAAGCCGGGCACGACGGGGCACGAGAGCGCGCCCACGACCATTATGCAGGCTCACATCGACATGGTGAACGAGAAGAACTCCGATGTGGAGCACGATTTCTCGAGCGATCCTATCGAGCCGGTCCAGGATGGGGAATATCTGCGGGCCGCCGGCACGACACTGGGCTCCGACAATGGCATCGGTGTCGCGGCCATGCTGGCCGTCATGGAAGCCGATGACATGGTGCATGGCCCCCTCGAGTTCCTCTTCACCATCGACGAGGAGACAGGCATGACAGGGGCGCTGGAATTGTCCGGGGACATGCTGGCGGGACGACAACTTCTCAATCTCGATACCGAGGAGGAGGGATCTCTCTACGTCGGATGCGCCGGAGGAAAGGACAGCAGCCTGTCGTTGCCCCTGCACATGGATGAGTCCCCCGCGGACTCAGCGGGTCTGCGCATCGAGTTGAAGGGAATGAAGGGCGGCCACTCGGGAGTCGACGTTCACCTGCAGCGTGGCAACGCGACGAAGTTGCTGATCCGAGCCCTGGGAGCTCAGTACGCGCGTACCCCCTTCCACATGGCCGACATCGAGGGTGGCAACAAGCACAACGCGATCCCGCGGGAGGCCTTCTCCACCGTCGTCGTAGCGGCGGCGGACAAGGACGCTTTCGTGGCCGGTCTCGAGGGAGAGCTCAGTTCCATTCAGAACGAGTTCCGCCCGGCGGAGCCCGATATGACGTTTGACATTTCTGACATCGAAGCACCGGCGAGCGCGTGGGATACCGCGACCACCGAAACCGTCATCCGGCTCATCACCGGCTTGCCGCACGGCGTCGTGAGCATGAGCTACGACATTCCAGACCTCGTGGAGACGAGCACGAATCTGGCAACGGTGAAGGCTGACTCAGGAACCCTCGCGATTGGCATGAGTAGCCGCAGCTCCGTCGACTCCGCGTTGCTGGCGCTGGTGCGCCGAATACGTGACATCGGCGAGCTGGCGGGTGCTGACGTCGAGGAAGGCAACGGTTATCCCGGCTGGAAGCCCGACATGGATTCTCGTCTCCTCGGAGTCATGAAGGAGATGCACGAGCGGGTACTGGGAAGCGAGCCGGAGGTCAAGGCGGTACATGCGGGACTGGAGTGCGGCATCATCGGCGAGAAGATTCCGGGCATGGACATGATCTCGTTCGGCCCGACGATCGAGTCCCCGCACTCGCCCAAGGAGCAGGTGAAGGTCGACACCGTCGCGCGGTTCTGGGATCTTCTGACCGAGACGCTCGGCGAACTGGCG
>CALAKE010000406.1 GCA_937922775.1 uncultured bacterium
GGATCCTGTACGAGATGGAAGGCGTGGATGAGGTGTTGGCGCGCGAGGCGATGCGGCTGGCGGCAGCGAAGCTGCCCCTGGCCGTGAAGTTCACCCGTCGTATCCAGGAGGAGCTGGAATGAAAGCTGACGCTTTTCGCGACCTTTCGACGGAGGAGCTCACGGGCCGTGCCAATGAGCTGCGCGAGCAGATGCTGAAGCTGCGCTTCCAGAAATCGACGGGCCAAATCGAGAATCCGCAGATCATGTCGGCTTTGCGCCGTGATCTTGCGCGCGCGATGACGATTCTGCGGGAACGTGAAATCAAGAGGGCTGCTGCCGGCACGACCACAGACGTCGGCAGTGGTGATAGCTAGAGAGGCAGCCGGGGGAGCATTGAGCTCCTACGGACGGAACCCTGAGATGACAAGCATGCAAACAGAAGCAAGCGATAGTGGGAGCCGCGGGCGTCACCGCGAGGAAGTCGGAGTGGTGACAAGCAGTCGCATGGACAAGACCGTGATCGTGTCCGTCGAACGCGCGTCCCTGCATCCGCTCTACAGGAAGGTTGTCCGGGTTCGTCGCAAGTTCTTTGCTCACGATGAGAGCAATGAGTGCCGCGCTGGTGACCGCGTTCGCATCGCGGAATGCCGGCCGCTCTCGAAGAACAAGCGCTGGCGCATTGTAGAGGTTGTGGAGAAGGCGCCTGGCGTTTAGCGCTGGCGGAATACTCGATAGGACGAGACAAGTACGGCATTTGGTGAGGAACTGTCATGATCCGCATGCAAACGATTCTCGAAGTCGCCGACAACTCCGGCGCCAGAAAGATCGCCTGTATTCAGCCGCTCGGAGGCTCGAGCATCGGCAAGACTGCCGGGCTGGGTGATGTGATCTCGGCATCGGTGAAGGAGGCTGTGCCCCAGGGCAACGTCAAGAAAGGCGAAGTTGTGCGTGCGGTGATCGTACGGACCGCCAAGGAGACGGCACGCAAGGACGGCTCCTATATCCGTTTCGACAATAACGCCGCAGTTCTTATCAACGCGGCGGGCGAGCCTATCGGTACACGTGTCTTCGGGCCGGTCGCTCGCGAGCTCAGGGAGCGGCGTTTCATGAGGATCGTGTCCCTGGCACCCGAGGTACTGTAGCGATGGCCAAGCGCTTTTCAATCAAGAGGGGCGATCAGGTTTACGTGATCGCGGGTAAGGACCGGGGCAAGAGTGGCCGCGTAATGCGCGTCTACCCCCAGATGAACAAGGTCCTGGTCGAGGGTGTTAACAATATCAAGAAGGCCGTGAAAGCGAACCCGGGGAAGAACATCAAGGGCGGCATCGTAGAGCGCGAGGCACCCTTGGACGCGAGCAATGTCTCGTTGATCTGCCCGGAGACGAACGCGCCGACGCGAGTTGGGTACAAGATCCTCGAGGACGGCAGTAAAGTGCGCGTGGCCCGCAAGTCGGGCGCCGTGATCGATTAGGTGTTGCGATGGCTCCGAGAATGAAGAATTTCTACAACGAACAACTCCAGGCCCGGCTGATGAAGGACCTCGGCCAGGAGAACCCTATGGCCGTCCCGCGCTTGGTCAAGATCGTGCTGAACATGGGCGTCGGCCAGGCTACGCAGGATATCAAAGAGCTGGACAAGGCCGTTGATGAGCTGCAGGCGATCACCGGTCAGCAGCCCAGCATTCGGCGGGCCAGGAAATCGATCGCTGCATTTCGGCTGCGAGCCGGCATGCCGATCGGCGCGAAGGTGACCTTGCGCGGCGACCGGATGTGGGAGTTTCTCGACCGCCTGATCGCAATCGCTTTGCCCCGGGTTCGAGACTTCCGCGGCGTTCCGCGTGATGCTTTCGATGGCCGCGGCAACTACAGCATGGGCTTGAAGGACCAATTGATCTTCCCCGAGATCGACTACACAAAGGTCGACAAGGTTCGGGGGATGAACGTGACCATTTGCACTACGGCGGAATCCGACGACCAGGCACGAGCGTTGCTTCAGGGCTTGGGGATGCCGTTCCGCCGGCAGCAATAGGGTAGGTAACGTGGCAACGACTGCTTGGATAGCGAAATCCCAGCGAAAGCCGAAGTTTAAGGTGCGCACCGTTCGCCGATGCAGGATCTGTGGTCGATCGCGCGGCTATCTGCGTAAATTTCAGATGTGCCGGATCTGTTTCCGGGAGCGCGCGCTGAATGGTGAGATACCTGGCGTACGTAAGGCGAGCTGGTAGAGGCGAGGACAACAAGAGATGATGACCGACCCGATCGCCGACATGCTCACGCGCATTCGCAATGCCCAGGGTGCAGGGCACGAGAACGTGCAGATTCCTTCGTCTGGAGTCAAGAAGGAGATCGCACGAATTCTCAGCGAGGAAGGCTACGTGCAGGAATACAGCGTCACCGAGCGTGGTAGCGGGCAAGAGATAGATGTGGTTCTGAAGTACACGGGCAAGCGCAAGCCAGTGATCACCGGGCTCGAGCGAGTCAGCACGCCGGGCCGCCGGGTGTACTGCCAGAAGGACGACGTCCCGGTTGTCCTGAATGGCCTCGGTGTGGCGATCGTCTCCACCTCACAAGGACTGCTAACCGACCAGCGATGCCGTGAAGCCGGCGTCGGTGGCGAAGTTGTATGTAAGGTCTGGTAGCCATGTCACGAGTTGGACTCAAAGAGATTTCTATTCCAGATGGAGTCTCGGTGCAGGTCGAGAAGGACCATCTGAAGATCACCGGGCCCAAGGGTGAGCTGAGCACACCTGTCCCCCGCGGCATTCGATTCGAGCAGGAGGAGGGCGTGCTACGTGCCCAGCGTGCTCGTGAGGACAAGCAGACGCGTGCTCTTCATGGCTTGGCGCGAGCTCTGGCGGCGAACGCCGTGCGGGGTGTGAACGAGGGCTACGAGATCAAGCTCGCCATCCATGGGATCGGATACCGGGCCAAGATGGAGGGAGACCATCTCATCCTGCAGGTGGGCTTCTCTCATCCCGTTGATTTCGCTCCTCCCGAGGGAATCAGCCTGGAAGTTGCTGACCAGACAAGTATCAAGGTGATTGGTATCGACAAGCAGCAGGTCGGTGAAATCGCAGCCCAGATCCGTCGCGTAAGGCCGCCGGATGCTTACAAAGGGAAGGGCATCCGCTACGCCGATGAGGTGGTTCGCAAGAAGGTCGGCAAGGCCAATGTAGGCTCGTTGTAGGGGCTTTCCCAGGATAACGCAATGTTACTGCAGCGCAGAAAAAAGAAAGAAATTCGTCGGGCCAAGGTTCGCCGTCGCGTACGCCGTCGCGTACGTGGTAGCGCCGACCGCCCTCGCCTGGCCGTGTTTCGCTCAAATCGTCATCTGCATTTGCAGGTGATCGACGACGACGAGAGCAAGACGCTGGCGTCCGTTTCTACCCTGGAGAAGAAGTTCAAGGACCTCGGGTTCAACCACGGCGCTACGGTGTCTGCCGCGCAGGCTGCCGGAAAGCTGTTGGCCGAGCGTGCCAAAGGTGCTGGGGTCGAGCAGGTTGTTTTCGATCGTGGTGGCTACCGCTACCACGGACGTGTTCGCGCCGCAGCGGAGGCCGCACGTGAGGTTGGCCTGAAGTTCTAGAGGATTCTGCTGAGAGCAGGGATTGAGGAAGGAACCGCGGATGTACTCGAACGAACACATTGACCCCGACGGCCTGGACAACGAGCTGCAGGACACGGTGGTCGCCATCAATCGCGTCACCAAGGTGGTCAAGGGGGGCAAGAACCTCGGTTTCAACGCCCTGGTCGTGGTCGGCGACAAGCATGGACATGTCGGTTATGGGCTCGGCAAAGCCAAAGAGGTGCAGCTCGCAATTCGCAAGGCCGTGCAGGTGGCTCGCAAGAACTTGATCAAGGTTCCCATGATGGGCTCAACGATCCCCCATGAGGTCACAGGTCGCTATGGTGCGGGCAGCGTGCTGCTGAAGCCTGCCGCGCCCGGTACCGGGGTTATCGCGGGGGCAGCGGTACGCAATGTCGTCGAGCTGGTAGGAGTCAACGACATCCTCACCAAGTGTCTCGGCTCTCACAATCCGCACAACATGTTGAAGGCTACCTTCGATGCGCTCGAGCAGTTGCGCGACGCTGAAGAGGTGGCACGCGTGCGGGGCTTGCCTGTCGATAGGGTGCGGCCCGTGCAGGCGTACACGGATGGGAGCTGAGTCGTGGCGGAGAATCAGGTGACATATCGGATTACACAGGTGCGGAGCACGATCAGCCACCCCGCGAAACAGCGCGAGATGCTGCGTACTCTCGGTTTGCGCCGCATCGGAATGACCGTCGAGAGGCCGGACAACGCCGCGGTCCGTGGTGCGATTCGTGCTGTCAATCATCTCGTCTCCGTCGAGGTCGTGGGTGGAGAGAAGCCGAAGGCGACGAGAAAGAAGACCGCCGAGCCGGTTGCTGACAAGGCCGTCGAGGCAACGCCGCCGGCTGCTGAGAAGCCCGCGAAGAAGACGACCAAGAAGGCCGCCAAGAAGACGACCAAGAAGGCCGCTAAGAAGACGACCAAGAAGACTGCCAAGAAAACCACGAAAAAGACTGCGAAGAAGGCTAGCGGAGGCTCGTCATGAAGCTCCATGACGTCAGACAGAGGCCGGGCATCCGGCAAGAGCGCAAGCGCGTCGGACGCGGCCGCGGATCGGGCCAGGGCAAGACTAGCGGCCGTGGCCACAAGGGCGCGAAATCAAGGTCCGGGTTCCGGCGCAAGCCTGGGTTCGAGGGCGGGCAAATGCCTCTTATCCGGCGTATTCCGAAGCGCGGATTCTCGAACTACCTGTTCCGCAAGCACTGGGCCGAGATCAATCTGGACCAGCTTGCTCGATTCAGTGCGGGTAGCACGGTCGATCCGGCGATGCTGAAGGAATCTGGTTTGGTCAAAGGGCGTTACGATGGAATCGTGATCCTCGGTCGCGGCGATCTCGAGACGGGCTTGACGATCCGCGCGCACCGCTTTTCCAGAACTGCGATCGAAAAGATCCAGGCTGCCGGTGGCACTGTCGAGGTAATCGAGTGATCGAGGCGATTCGCAATATCTTCGCGATCCCGGAGCTGCGCAAGCGAATCATCTACACGTTCGGTCTCCTGGCGGTCTTCAGGGTCGGTGCCAACATTCCGACGCCGGGTGTCAATTCGGCGGCTGTTTTGGAGTTCTTTCAGCAGCTCCAGGGCAGTTTCTTCGGCCTTGTGAACCTGTTTTCTGGTGGCGCCTTGAGCCAGATGACGATCTTCGCTCTGGGTATCATGCCGTACATTTCGGCATCGATCATCCTGCAGCTTTTGACGGTTGTGTGGCCCTACCTCGAGCGTCTTCAGAAGGAAGGTGAGCTCGGCCGGAAGACCATCACCCGCTATACGCGCTACGGCACCATTGTTTTGTCGATGATTCAGTCGTTCAGCATCAGCATGGTGCTCGAGGGCACGACGAGTCCGTCGGGACAGGCTTTTGTCGCAGAGCCCGGATGGCGGTTCCGTCTCATGACGATGCTGACACTGACCACTGGAACGGCCTTCTTGATGTGGCTCGGTGAGCAGATCACCGAGCGCGGCATCGGAAACGGCATCTCTCTGCTGATCTTCGCCGGTATCGCTGTCGGGCTGCCGGGTGGAATCATCGCGACCTACCAGCAGCTCGAGGTCGGTGCGATGAATATCTTCACGCTGCTGCTGCTCGGCGTGATCATGGTTGGCGTGACCGCCTTCGTCGTGTTGATGGAGAGTGCTCAACGAAGAATCCCGGTGCAGTACGCAAAGCGGGTGGTCGGGCGGCGCATGTATGGCGGCCAGAGCACCCATCTGCCGATCCGCGTGAACACGGCGGGCGTCATTCCGGTGATCTTTGCCTCTTCGATCATCATGTTCCCGCAGACGATCACGCAATTCATCGACCATCCGTGGGCGACTGCGGTTTCCAACGCGCTGGGGTGGGGGCACCCGCTATACAACCTGCTCTACGTTGTGGCCATCATTTTCTTCTGCTACTTCTACACGGCGATTATCTTCAACCCGGTCGACGTTGCCGACAATATGCGGAAGTACGGTGGGTTTGTACCGGGAATCAGGCCAGGCCGCCGCACGGCAGACTACATTGACGGAATCCTGACTCGGCTGACCTTTATCGGAGCCATCTATCTGGCAATGGTCTCGCTACTGCCGCAGTTTCTCATCTCCGGCTTCCGCGTAGCGCCCATTCCGTTCATCGGCCCCTGGTTGGACGCCGCACTCCCGCTATGGATCACGGAAGGTCTCGGCGTTCAGTTCTTCTTCGGCGGGACCTCGCTGCTGATCCTTGTCGGCGTCGCCATGGATACCGTGCGTCAGGTCGAAAGCCAGTTGATCATGCGACACTACGAAGGCTTCCTTAAGGGTGGGCGGATCAAAGCCAGGCGGTATTCATGATGATTGTCGTCTTTTTGGGACCTCCGGGAGCTGGCAAGGGAACACAGGCCATCAGAGTGGCCGAGAAGTATGCCCTGCCCATGGTCTCGACCGGAGACATGTTGAGAGAAGCCGTCGCTGCCGGGTCTGAGCTTGGCGCCAAGGTCAAAGCGATCATGGAATCCGGCGAGCTTGTAGACGACGAGACCATCGCCGCTGTCGTAGAAGACCGTCTCGGCCAGCCGGACTGTTCCGAGGGCGTGCTTCTCGATGGTTACCCGCGAACGGCCCCGCAGGCTCAGAGCTTGGACCCTCTTCTGGCTCGCATCGACATGGATTCGGTTGGACTCGTGATCATGCTTGACGTTGCCGAAGACGAGGTAGTCAGGCGCATCTCGGGACGGCGTAGCTGCCCCGGATG
>CALAKE010000407.1 GCA_937922775.1 uncultured bacterium
CAGTACTTCACTGACCTTTCTCCCGGCAGCAGCCCCTATGTCGATAGGGGTAGAGGGAATGCTCCAATCCTGGAACAGGATCCGAGGACGCAGATCGAAGCGCTGGCTTCGTATATCATGAACCTCGGCCAGCGATGAAACCTTTCGATTTGGAACGCTAGCCAAAACCCCGAAACGTCCAGGAGGACAACAATGACGAGGAAGCTCCTCGCAGTTGCATTTGCACTCATCCCCATGGTCACGGTCATTGCGTGTGGCGGCGGCGAAGCCCCGCCCGCCGAAGCGCCGGCCGAAAGCGCAGCAGCCGCCCCTGCCGATGAGATGATCGACCCGGCCACCATCGCCGATGCCGGCGGCATCACCGGCTCCGTTCAGTTCGCCGGCGGCGACCCCGAGGTCCAGGTCGTGCAGATGGCCGCAGATCCCTATTGCCTCAGTGAGCACGCAGGCGATGTGGAGTTACAGCGCGTTTTGGTCAATGAGAATGGCACGCTGGCGCAGATCTTCGTGTACGTGAAGGAAGGGCTCGAAGGCAAGACCTTCCCCGTGCCCAGCGAGCCCGCAAGGCTCGACCAGCAGGGCTGCATGTACCACCCGCACGTCATCGGCGTTCAGACCGGGCAGACCCTGATCATCAGCAACAGCGATGACACGCTGCACAACGTCAACGCTCAGCCCAGCAACAACCCCCCCTTCAACATCGGGCAGCCGATGGCGGGCATGGAAGCGGAGTACACGTTCGACAATGCGGAGATCATGATTCCCGTGCGGTGCGACGTGCATCCCTGGATGTCGGCCTTCATCGGCGTCGTAGCAAACCCCTACTTCACGATTACCGATTCCGAAGGGAATTTCTCGCTCGACCGCCTGCCCCCGGGCGACTACGTCCTCGAGGCATGGTCCGAGGGTCTGGGCACCCAGACGATCAACGTTACCGTCGCGCCCAACGAGACGGCCGAAGCCACATTTGCCTTCGGCAGCTAGGGCCCGACTGGGCCGGGTCCCACGGTGCGCGCTGGGTTGAGTGACCCAGGCGGGCACCGCGGCCCGCACAAGAGGTACGGCATGGACCCTGCTCGCGTGGGGACACACGCGAGCAGGGTCCACCGCTGATTCGCATGGTTCGTACTGCCGAACCCCGAGCCGCTACTTGGATGCATCGCTTCGCGATGCTCACCGCCGCCGCCACCTTCTTCCTGGTGATCGCGGGCGGCTTGGTCACGAGTACCGGGTCCGGACTCGCGGTTCCCGACTGGCCGCTCTCCTATGGTCAGTTCTTTCCACCCATGGTCGGCGGCATCTTCTTCGAGCACGGTCACCGTATGGTGGCGGGCGCGGTCGGTCTTCTGACCTTTGCCTTGGCCACCTGGCTCTGGTTCGGTGACAACCGTCGCTGGGTGCGGATGATGGGCATCGGCGCGGTAGCAGCGGTGTTGGCGCAGGCAGCCCTCGGTGGCATCACCGTGCTGTTCCTGCTTCCTACACCGATATCTGTTGGCCATGCCGGGCTGGCGATGGCGTTCTTCGCACTGGTCAGCTCGATTGCGGTGGTTACAGGGCCGGGCTGGCTCCGCATCGACGCTCCTGGACCTTCAGTTGCTCCGCAACCGACTCCAATGATGAGCCACACACCTGAGCGCACTAGGCAGGATCGCCCCACACTCGCGCGCGATAACCAGGGGCGCCCTACCCTGCCGCGCGCCGCTCTCATCGCCGCGGTTGCAGTTTACGTACAGATCCTCCTCGGGGCGACCGTGCGACACACAGGTTCTGGACTCGCGTGTCCTGACTTCCCTCTTTGCAATGGTCAGCTCTTCCCGGCGTTGTCATCGGCCGGGATAGGCTTCCAGCTCTTGCACCGGGTCGGGGCCCTGGTCGTCGCTGCCCTCGTAATGTGGGTTGCTTGGCGTGTCCGCAACGAGCTCCACGACATCGCCGAGCTGCAGGGGCCGGCCCTGGTTGCTGTCTGCCTGCTTGTTCTTCAGGTCCTTCTCGGCGCCCTTACGGTTTGGACCGCTCTCGCCGTAACCCCCACAACCACTCACGTCGCCACCGGCGCCCTGCTTCTGGTAACCATGGTAGTCCTCACCCTGCGCCTCCATCATCGGTACCCGGCCAGCCGCCTCAACGCCAGATCAGAGTCGAAACAATAGGAGACCGCATGACCGCATATCTCCAGCTCACCAAGCCGCGACTCAGCTCTCTGGTGCTCGTCACCGTTGCGGTTGCCTACTTCGTGGCGTCGCGCGGCGCCTTCGAAGCCGGCCCCTTCGCGGCGGTGCTGCTAGGCATGGCCCTGGTCGTCGGCGGCGGCAACGCACTGAACCAATACGCCGAACGTGAGTTCGACGCCCAGATGCCGCGCACTCAGGATCGACCGCTCCCGAGCCGGCGGCTCAAGCCTGGGGTGGCTTTGACGTTCGGTCTCGTTTGCGTGGTGGGAGGGCTTGCAGTCCTCGCCATCGGCGCCAATCCACTCACCGCGACGCTGGCCGCGGTCGCCGCTGTCATCTACGTCAGCATATACACGCCACTGAAACGAAAGACGCCGTTGAGCACATTGGTCGGGGCCGTTCCGGGGGCGATCCCACCACTGGTCGGCTGGGCTGCAGCTCGCGGCAGCCTCGATGCCGGAGCGTGGGCTCTGTTTTCGATCCAATTCTTCTGGCAGATGCCACACTTCATGGCGATCTCCCGGCTCTATCGCGAGGACTACGAGAAGGCCGGATACCCCACGCTCGCGGTGGTCGACCCCACGGGAGTCGCGCCCGGACGCATGAGCTTGCTGTTTGCCTTGGCGCTGGTTCCTGCAACGCTCGCGCCCGTGTACCTGGGGCTCCTGGGAACTGCCTACCTGGTAGTCAGCCTCCTGCTGGGCGCGGGCTTCCTCGGCATGGTGATCTGGTCATTGTTCGGCGGTGGCCCGACGCGGCAGCGATGGGTCTTCCTCAGCTCTCTGCTCTACCTGATGGGGTTGCTGGCCTTCATGCTCATCGACCGACGTCCGCCGACGGTGTAGCCACGATGAGCCCCGAAACCCACTGGCTCGCCTGGTTGCCGACCCTCAACGCCCTGCTGAACGGAATCAGCGCTACACTGCTGTGTGTCGGGTATTCCTTTATTCGCCGCAGCCGGACCAAAGCCCACCAGGTTTGTATGACCGCGGCTTTCGGGGTCTCGGTCTTATTTCTGGTCTCCTACCTGACGCTCCACGCCCAGGTCGGCTCGACATCATTCACGGGCGTGGGGTGGGTGCGGCCCTTCTACTTCTTCGTGCTCATCACGCACATCGTGCTGGCCGCCCTCGTGCCCTTTTTGGCGATCGCCACCCTCTGGCGCGCCTGGCGCGAGCGCTTCGAAGACCACGCGCGCCTGGCCCGCTGGACGCTGCCCATCTGGCTCTACGTCTCGGTGACCGG